>DASYDW010000107.1 GCA_036499395.1 Pirellulales bacterium | reverse complement strand
ATTATCTGGGCCTGCTCCATTTTCAATTCGCTATCGTCGCCTTGAGAGCCGCCAAGGTTCTCGGATAGGCTTTTAATGAAATCTTACGCCCGGCCGCAAGTGGCATCCGCCCCTTGGGGGAGTTATAGTCGGTGGAAATTGTCCGGTCATGGGGGCTTCCTGCTGAAACATACGTCCCCGCCGCCGGGTATGCCTGCAGTAGCCCGCCTCGAACACCGTCGCCTCGCTTCTTTGCCCTGCCCCGAGAGGAACTTCGCATGCCGCGTCGAATTCTTACGCTTGGATTTCCATTTTCCAGGGTCTGCCTGCTGGCAGCCGTGGCCTTGACCACTGTTGCGGCGACTGTTCGCGCCGCCGACGCCGATAAGGCGAAATTTAACGTCGGCACTGCCACGCGCGACCTCACGCCGCAGGCGCCGGTCCCGATGTGGGGCTACGGTGCCCGCCATGCCGCGTTGTCGCAAGGCGCACTCGACCCGCTCTACGCCAAGGCGATCGTCATTCAAGCCGGCGACCAGAAGCTGGCAATCGTGGGCACGGATATTGGGCGCGGGCCCACGCAGGCGATGATGGCCAAGATTCGCAAGGAGATCAAAGAGAAGGCCGGCATCGATCACGTCATGATCTCAGGTAGCCATTCGCATCACGGGCCCGTGATCGAGCTGGTCGACAAGGATGGACTCGGTAAGGGAAAGTTCGACGACTCTGTCGCCTACAGCCAGAAGCTGCCCGACATGTTGATCGAAGCGATTCTCGAAGCGGATCGCAATGCCAAGCCGGCGAAGATGGGAATCGGCACGCGCAATACAACGTACAACCGCAATCGTCACACGAAGCGTCAACCGCCAGCGACCGAGCCGATGCTGGCCGTGATGCGTTTCGACGACGAACAAGGAAAGCCGATCTCGGTGCTGGTGAACTTCGCGGCCCACCCGACGATGATCAACGCAATCGTCTTGAAGTTCTCGGCCGATTATCCCGGCGCGATGAAGAAGAAGGTCGAGGAAACGTTAGGCACGCATTGCGTCTTCATGCAAGGAGCCTCGGGCGACATGAGCGCCAACCCTCCGCCGGAGCCGCAGACCGACAGCGCCGAAAAGGTCGCCAACTATGTTCACATGGGCAATGCACTGGCCGACCAGGTGCTGGAAGTGGCCCGTGCCATCGAGACCAAGAAACCTGAGCATCCCGGCATCGTCGGTAAGGTAGACCACATCACGTTCCCCTCGCGCGTCGATTTCTCGAATCCGTTGATCATCGCCGGCTACGGTTCGGCCTTCTTTCCGGAACTGGTCGCAAACTTCGTCGAGGAATCGAAGAACGGCATCACGCCCGAGCTGAATACGATTCTGCTCAACGGCGATACGGCGCTCGTGGGTGGATCGGGCGAGTTCTTCTCGAACCACTCGAACCGCTTGAAGGAACGCAGCTATGTGCCGAACACGTTGTTCTTCGGTTACTGCAACGGTCACAACATGTATTTCCCCACGATCGAGGCCGTGAGCGAAGGGGGTTATGGGGCCGATCCCCCGGTCTCGCCCGCCGAAATCGGCGCCGGCGAGCGCTGCATGAATCAGGCACTACTGAACATCTACACGATGTTGGGCAAGTTCCCCGAGCCGAAGCCCAAGAAGCAGTAGCGACGGGAAACACCAAGTTCCCGAGGCGTTGGTCTTTCAGGACGAATCAAAGCACGAATGACGAAGCCGCACGCCGGATTTCGTTATTCGTGCTTTTTTGTTGCCGCTTTACACGAAAGCCCAAGCAAGGATGGAGTTATTCGCCCACCTCGCGTAGCGCCGTCAGTGCTGACTGCGCTACGCGAAATGCCGGGTTGCGCTGCGCGTCAGCGCCGCGGCGCAAGTCGGCCAACAGCCCTCCCAATAATTCGCGATCGAGCCAGCCGGCCAGCCAGGCGGCGCGCGATTCGGCATAGCTGTTCTGAAGACGGCGGAACAAGCGCGCTGCAGTTTGCCGCACCCCTTCGCCCGTGGCGGTCACCACGGCGTCACCACCGACCGTGATTCCGCCAGCGATCGCGGCTTCGGCCGCCAGGTTGCCGGCCGTATGCCCGGCCAGGTGCAGCGCGGTCTGCCCCATCATTTCGCTGCCGACGAAGGTGCCGGTCACCAGCAGCACGACCGTAATCGCGGGGCGGGCGATGGCCGTGGCGTGATCGAGCGATTGCAAAAACGATACGGCTCCGGGGTTTTCGCTCCCCCAACGATCAAGCTCCGCTCGCAACGTCGCGCGGTAATCGTCGTCGAGCGCCGGCAGTTGCGCGTGCGCGGCTTCGATGCGCGACAGCAGCTCAGCGCGGCTGTCGCCGGACAACAGTGTCTCCAAGCGCGGGCGCAGCGTTTCATTACCCAGGCGGCGCAAGCGGTCCAATTCGTCGAGTAGTTTTTCCACGGCCTCGACAATGGCCGCGCGCTCGCGGGCGCGGAATGCTATCAGCGGATCCGTCGGCGGACCATTCAGCGCGTGCCAGGCTGCCATCACGGGCCAGCCTACGCTGCGCCCCAGCGTGCGATAGACGCCATGCACGCGACGCGACCAGGGGCTGCGGTGCTCATCCCACCAATCGCGAATCTCATCGACCAGCAACTGCGTCGGCACGACGGGCCAGGGGACGCGGGCCATTTCGGCCGCAGCCATCGCTTGCGAGGCGGCGGCGAACTCGCCCGCCCGATAACGGATTCGCTCCAGGTAGGCCGGCGCTCCGGAATCCTGATCCAGCAGCCGCACAAGCGCCCCGCGAAAAGTGCGCAACTTGATCTTGTCGAAGTGTAATGCAGCCAGATCTTCGCGCAGCGAGCCTGGCTTTCCAGGCTTGTCCTGTCCGGTCGGACCAACAGGATAAATCGGAAGCGTCAGGTTCGCGGCCGCCTGCCGATCATACGGCACGACATAAACCAGCTCAGGCTTAGCACCGATTTCTTCGGCAAAGGTGCTGAGCCACAGTGGCCAGTACTCGCGATCGTTCACCAGGTCGACCTGGTTGAAGAGCACAATGATCGGCTTGTCGGCCTCGGCCGCCTTCCGAAAGAACTGTTTCACCGCGGCGTCGTTATATTTCTGCTGCGTCAGCACGGCGATCAATACATCTGACGACTGACGGATGATGTCCGCACGCTGCCAATTCACCGGCGCGTCAGAATCAATATCGGGCGTGTCCAACAGCAGCAATCGGGCAGGCATGGCCGCGCCGGCCCGCCAAAACAATCGATGCTCAGGCAGGTCTGCCAAAGGATCATCAGCCCCGTGCCAGCCATGCAATTCAAAGCCTGTGAATAATCGCGCGAGCGCCGCGGCATCGTCGAAATCGTGCGGCACCAAGCAAACCGGGTGACGCGTGCCAGCGGCCAAGGGGCTGACGGCGCTCGCCGTCTCACCGGCCAAATGATTGAAGATCGCCGACTTACCAATATTCGTGCCGCCGACGATCGCCACCACGAGCGCCGGTGGCGCCGAAGCCTGCGGTACGAGCTTATGCGTGAGAAGTTCGTACCACTCTTCACCCGCCGGAGGTGGCACGCCCAGGCTTTGAGCCGTGGCGCGCAGTTCGGCGAGCGCACGGTCGAGCGATTGGATTTGCGTGGCCCAGGCGTGGAAATCGACGGCCATTCTTCAATCGCGCTGCGAGTCTGCGAGGTCGTTGCACATTGATGCAGGCGGGTGCTAGCAGCGCCGTAATCTTCGTCGCGTGTGACGCTCGCGGTTGGTCGAGGTGCAGAGGGGGGGCATGAGAATGCTCTCGACGCATGCCCCTGACCCTATCCTCTCCCCCGCAAGGGCGAGGGATTTTTCAATTATAGCACCGCCGACAGGCGCTCTTGGGAGGGTCGCGATTTGAGGGAAACGGCCGGAATTGTCCCGTTTCGGCGCTTGCATGGCGCGACAAACGGCTCATCTGGCTGGCGCGATGCTCTTGCCCGGTTTGCGAGAACGGGATTATCCTCTGGCGGCTTTTTTCCCGCCCGCTCCGCCAATCGTCTCCCCGGGTTTCCTGCCATGAGCGATACGCTTGCCAGATCCGCTTCTGTAGTGGCTGTGCCGACATCCGGCCCGTATGCACGATTCGACGTGCCGAACTTGCTGCCGGACGAACAGTCGCAACGCCGCCTCGACCGACTGGCGTGGGCCTTTGTGGCGGTTGGTATCGGACTGCGATTGGGACGCTACTTGCTCAACTTTCCGTTCTGGGGAGACGAGCTGATGCTGATTCAGAATTATCTCGATCGCGGTTACGGCGACGTACTCAAGCCGTTGTCACTACAGCAGGTGGCGCCGGTCGGTTACATCGCGGCCGAGCTGACGGCGATTAAGCTGTTTGGTTTTTCAGAATGGTCCTTGCGATTGTTTGCCGTAGTGTCCAGCATCGTCGGCTTGTTCATCTTTCGTGATCTGGCCGCGCGCGTGTTGGGCAAGGTGCCGATGGTGCTGGCCGTGGGCATTCTGGCAGTGAGTTATTACCCCGTGCGGCATGCGGCCGAATGCAAGCCGTACGGCTCGGACCTGACGTTCGGATTGCTTCTCGCCTGGTTGGCCGTGTGCTGGTGGCAGAACCCCGCGCAGCGCCGCTGGCTATGGGCGTTGGCCGTGGCGGGGCCGCTGGCGATCGTATTTTCGAATCCCACGATCTTCGTCGCCGGCGGCGTCGCATTGGCGCTGTTATTGCCGGTGTGGCGCTCGCGCGATGCTCAAACCTGGGTCGCATTTGCTCTCTACAACGTACTGGTCGCGATCGTCTTCCTGGTGATGCTGAAATCGGTCACGGCGGCGCAATACGAGGCGACGCACAAGTTCATGCATGAGTATTGGGCCGAAGGCTTTCCGCCGATGCGCCCGTTGGCATTCATTGCGTGGCTGGGCACGATTCACGGCGGCGAGATGATGGCCTACCCCGTGGGAGACGATCACTTCGGCAGCATCCTATCGCTGACCTGCTTCATCGTCGGCGTCGTCGTACTGGCGCGACGACGCGATCGCACCCTGGCGCTTCTGGTAGTCGGTCCACTGGCGCTGGCATTCGTGGCCGCGGTGTTGCGGCGCTATCCGTACGGTGGCGCCCGGCTGTCACAGTATTACGGGGCGCTCGCTTGTTTGGCGATCGGGCTGGGGGCCGCGACGCTCTTGGCCGCAATCGCCAAGGCCGATCTGCGGCGTCGAGCGTTTCAAGCGACGGTCGCACTCTTGTTCGTCATTGCCTTAGGCATGTTCGCGAAAGATGTGATCAAGCCCTACAAGCGGCAGGTCGATTTCGATCATCGTGGCTTCGTTCGTTGGTTCTGGAAAGAGAATGCCAACGAAGGCGAAATCGTGTGCGTACACACCGATTTGGGGAAACACTTCACGTCAGCCGCTGTGCCCGAGGATTATGTCTGCTACCAGAGGACCTATTCGCCGGTGCATCGCCAGGGGCCACGGCGCGTCAGCCTGGCGGATTTACCAGCCGATCGGCCGCTCCGCTGCGTGGCTTGCTCGCTCGAGGGCGAGGCACGCGACACAAAGCAATTCGATGCTTGGATGCACGAAATGAGTGCGAACTACACTCTGACGGGCGAGCAGACCTATCGCGTGCAACTCAACTGGCCGCCGGAGCCCCCGCGGTTCGCCTGCTACGAGGTCTTCGAGTTCCACGCGAAGGCCGTCAGCGCTCAGCCGGCAGAAACGGTTAACTCACCGATGGCGAAGGCGCCGCAAGACGACACGCAGCGCAAGTAGCCGGCCGTGCCGGGTCAACCGATGCGCGACATTAATTTGCCGCCGGAACCGCTTTCTCAGTTTCGGCAGGTTGCTTGGCGTCGGCCGGTCGCTTGGCCTTACTACGCAGATCCCACGCCACGAGCCAGCGCTCTTCATCGCGCGAAGCGCCCAGATCTTTGATCAGCCGCTTCTCCATATCGGGCATGTGGCCGGCCCCGTAGAAAATGCCGATCCGCTTCTTGCCCGCCGCGATCTGCTCGGCCAGTACCTTAAGGGCGACCTTGTTGCGCTCGGTGATCAGGGTCGATCCGCCAGGTCCTTCCAGCGCCCCCATTGCTCCTTCCAGATCCTCGAACTGCTCGGCCATGACGCGCTTCAAGCTCAGGGCACGATTCTTATCAAACAGTGCCATGAACAGATCGGCTTCCGAAGTGCGGCTGGCGCGCTTGTTCTGCTGCGCAATTTGCTGTCCCATCATGCGGAACATCATGGTCCAGATACTCTCGCCACGATCTTCCATCGATTTCGAGAAAGCCTCGGGCGACATGTCCGCATGCACGAAGTTGTCTTTGTGATAGTCGATGTGGTGCAGCTGATGCTCGAGTTCGAGCATGTCCTTCATGCCGTTTTGCAACAGCGCCACGGGATGGCCGCTGCCTGTGCCGCCCCCTTTCGGAACGCGGGTCCCTTCGGGCGCGACCAGTTCGTATAGCAGTACGTCGTACTTCTCGAATTCCTTATTCAGATTGTCGTAGTACGACTTCTCGCCGATGTGAACGGCGCCGATCAGGTCGATCGTCACATCTTGCTTGTCGGCGTTCTGCGCCTTGTAGCGCACGATCGCGGTCTCCATCGAGACCGGCTGATCGTTGGCGTCCCGAGCGAGACGGAGGAACGCCGTCTTCGAGTCCGCGGATCCGTTATCCTTGCGCCCCGCAGCGACGATAGTGCCAGCGACCGTAACAAGAGACAACGCCAGCACACACTGATTCCATCGGCGGTACATCGCCAGAGTCTCCGTAATTCCACGTCCGCAGATCACGCACGCTAGCCGAATTATAGCCCGAGGGGGGTGCGAAACAATGAAAGCCCCGGCGAGGGCCGTGATTCGCCCGGCAAAACGCGTTGGACAGAAATCAACCGACAGGATGCGAGCGCCAGCACGCCTTATCAGGCCGAGCCTGCCGCCCGCGTCTGAAAAACTCGCTACCGGCTGCTATTCGTCACTGCCGGCTGCCTACTATTCCTCAGCATCTTCACAAACTGGGCCAAAAGCGGCGTATTGTCATGCCAGGTGCGGGCCGTGACCAGGTTGCCGTCCAGGACGCACGGTTCGTTGACGTAGGTCGCTCCTCCCTGAGCGGCATCGAGCGCACACTTCGCGACGGTGGTTACGCGCCGACCGCGAATGCAATCGGCCGCTGTGAGGATTTCGACGCCGTGACACAACGCGGCAACCGGCTTACCGGTTTCGAAAAAATGTCGCGTCACGCGCAGCAAATCTTGATCGTAGCGCAGGTATTCCGGGGCGCGCCCTCCGGAAACGAACAGCCCGGCATACTCCGTCGGATCGACGTCACGAAAAGCGATCGTCGCCGGCAGATGATACCCGGGCGATTCGCGCGTGATGTCCCAGCGCGGATCGGCGGCTGGCGGAATCTCGTGGAGCACCATGTGATACATGCGCGCTTCGGGGCCGGCGACGACCACCTCGAATCCATCCTCCGGTAAACGGAAGAAGGCGTACATTGTGTCCAGCACTTCGGTGGCGTCGCCGATCGGCATCAAGACTTTCGACACGAGCGATTCTCTCCGTGGATTAACGGCCTGTAACAGTTCCGAGGAACAGCACCGCACGTTCGAGGGGCGAGGAACTTTTTAGAACCAAACCGAACTCGTGCAACGACGACGCGCTTGCGTATTTCTCGCACAGTTCGATGCGAGGGTACTTACACCAATGGGGGATAAAATGCCACCGGCTTTACAATTCCGTAAGGCATCAACGAATGCCTTGCATCCAGCCGATTCAAGTGCATACTTGGACTTACTGCTGTGAGCTTGCTCACAACAGGTCGGCCTCCGCAGGTTCCTGCCCCACCTGCGGGGGCTTCTTTTTTGCGCTGTTGGTAAAGTCTGCGATTTGCCGGCATTCCCAATCATCTCTTGGCACCGCAGCAGCCTGCCATCTCCTCTCGGCAGGGCCGGTTTCTGGAGGCACACTCCGTTGGGGGTGAATACCCCTTGTCGGCTTTCATTGCGGATTCAGTTGTAGTGTCGCCACGACAGGGAAGTGATCGCTCGGATACTGCTCCTTGTCAGAGAACGTGACGACCTCGGTGTTCACGGCACGAACCGGTCCGCGCGTGAGGATCCAATCGATGCGAGGCCCGTTTTCCTTGGATCCCGCGTAATTGTGGAAAGTGCCGATCGCGGGCCCGTGCTTTTCCGCCGCCGTCCACGAGTCAGCGAACTTGCCGTCTTTGATCAGTGCGTCATAGGCCGGATTATTTCCGGCCGCGGCATTGAAATCGCCGACCAGGATGATCGGCAACTTCGTCATCAACTGGTCGACTCGCTTCACGACCAAGGCCGCGCTCTTCTCCCGCGCCTGCTGCACCTGGTGATCGAAATGGGTATTGAGAAAGTAGAATTCCTGGCCACCGTCGCGCTCTTTGAATCGCACCCAGGTGACCATGCGCCGGTTGGTGTTACCCCAGCTCGTCGATCCGATGCGCTCCGGCGTGTCCGAAAGCCAGAAGTGGTCGAACTCCATCGGCTCGAAACGGGCCTTGCGATAAAAGATCGCCATGAATTCGCCCCGGCTACCGCCGTCGCGGCCCAGGCCGATCCATCCATAGTCCGGCAGGTCGGTTTCCAGGTCTTTGACCTGCTGCCATAGACCTTCCTGCGTGCCGATCACGTCCGGTTTGACGTTCTCGATCAACGATTTGGCAACCGGCCGCCGCGCTTGCCAGGCATTCGGGGGCTTGCTGTTGGCATAGCGCAGATTGAATGTCATGACCTTCAGCTCGCCGGCCGGTTCATCGGCCGTGGCCCGGCCGGCGAACATCGCGACGAGTACGAGCAAGCCGCACATCACGCTTCGGCGGAATTGCCGCAGCCGCGCAGATTCGTAGTTGATCGTGGAATGCAACATCACCGGCTGATCTCCCCTTCCGTTGCGACAGTCCCCTCGGCCACATGATAGTGGGCGCCGCCGACCGTTGCCACGCACCGCGGCCGACGTATTACAATGGCGCCCTATCCACCGATACATCCTCTGCATGGCCCGCCCGAGTTTCCTGATGAGCATGACACAGATCCCCACGATCCACGAAGCCAGCGAACTGTTGCGCGCGGGTCGGACCACGTCGCGCGAGTTGGTCGACGCCTGCTTGGCGCGGATCGATCGCTTCGAAGATCGGGTGCAAGCCTGGGTGCTGGTCGATGCCGAGGGGGCGCGCCGTCAGGCCGCCGAGCGCGACGCCGAGTTGCAGGGGGGGCGTCACCGCGGGCTCTTGCACGGCGTGCCAATCGGAATCAAGGACATCATCGACGTCGCCGGCTGGCCAACCCTGGCGGGATCACGATTGCGTATCGGCAATGTCGCGGCGTACGACGCGCCAGTCGTTGCCAAACTGCGCAAAGCGGGCGCCGTGATACTTGGCAAGACCGTGACGACCGAGTTCGCCAGCTTCGATCCGCCCCCTACGCGCAATCCTTGGAATCTGGCGCGCACGCCGGCCGGATCGAGCAGCGGGTCCGCCGCGGCCGTCGCGCTCGGCATGTGCATCGCCGCCATGGGTTCGCAAACCGGCGGTTCGATCACGCGACCGGCCGCATATTGTGGCGTCGCCGGCTGCAAGCCGACGTACGGCCGAGCCAGTCTGTCAGGCATCGTTCCGCTGAGCTTTCATCTCGATCATCCAGGGCCGATCGCGCGCGATGTAACGGACCTGGCGATCATGCTCTCGGCCATCGCGGGCTACGATCCGCAGGATCCCATTTCGATCGACATCCCAGCGCCGACGTACACCGCCGAGTCAGCGCGGGAGACGCCGCCGCGACTGGCGCTGCTGACCGGCTTCTTTGCCGAGGCCGCAACGGCCGACGTCCAGGCGAGCGTCGACGAGGCGCTTGCGAAGCTCGTGGCTGCTGGCGCCACGGTCGATCGGATTGCTCCACCACCGAGCTTTGCCGACGTGATCGTAAACCATCGCCGCATCATGGCGATCGATGCCGCAACGCATCATCGCAACAATTTCCCCGAACGACGCGCGGAGTACGGCCCCTGCATCGCGGCGCTAATGGACGAGGGGCTCGCGGCCACGGTGGTCGAGTTTGCCGAGGCGCTCGAGCATCAGCGGCACTTCGCACGCGATTTGGAACTGAAGCTCGCCGGGTACGACGCGATCGTCACGCCCGCCACAACCACCACGGCCCCCGGTCCGGAAACGACCGGCGACCCTCGTTTCAACGCGCCATTCAGCTACGCCGGACTGCCCACGGTCTGCTTTCCGTGCGGCTTGTCGAGCGTCGACCAGATGCCCGTCGGGCTGCAATTGATCGGCGGACGTTGGACCGAAGGACCACTGTTGTCGGTTGCTCATTGGTGCGAGGCCGAGATTGGTTTTTCGGCCCCACCGCCGCTGCTCGCCGAGTGTGCGGCGGTGGGTTAGTATAGTCGCCGTGTGTTCTCCGTAGTCAGCATTCGTGACTCGATGCACTTGTAATCGTGTCGACCAAGGGTTTCCGAACTTGGTCATTGAATATTCTTCTTTGAGGTAGCAAGTCGATGAAGATTGTGTTCGCGTGCCTGTTGGCAATCGTTGCGTTTCTCATGGCGAACAGTGATGTGAAAGCCGCGGATGCCTTGAAGGTGGGTTTTGCCACGGCCGACGTCACGCCGGACGTCAACGGACCGAATCCCGTGTGGATCGCTGGTTACGGGCAGAACCGTCGCGCGACGGGCGTCCACGATCCCCTCTTCGTCCGCGCCGTCGTCTTGAACGATGGTAAGAAGAAGATCGCGCTGGCAGCCGTCGACGTCGTAGGCATTCAATATCCGACGACACAAGAAATCCGTAAACGACTCGAAGGTTTTGATTACGTCCTGGTTTCGAGCACGCACAATCACGAAGGGCCCGACGTGCTGGGGTTGTGGGGGCCGAGCCCGTTCAAGAGTGGCGTCGATCCCGCCTATCTGCAATTGATCGTCGATCGTGTGGTGGAAGCAGTGAAGAAGGCCGACTCGGCTGCCAAGCCGGCGACGGGCGAGTACGGCACGGCCGATGATCCCACGCTACTGCGCGACAGTCGCGAGCCGCATGTGCCGGACGGCGTCATTCGCACCGTGAAGGTTCTGGGAGCCGATAAGAAACCGGCCGGCCTGATCGTGCAATGGAGCTGCCACCCCGAGGCGCTGGGAAGCGAAAACAAGCTGCTGACGGCCGACTTCATCTGGCAGACCGTCAAACGGCTGGAAAAGAAATATCAATGCCCGGTGGTTTATTTCAGCGGCGCGGTCGGGGGCCTGATGACGACGCCATCGAACCGATATCGCGACTCGCGCAAGATTCCCGACGAGACGTTCGAATATGCCGAAGCGTATGGCAACGAAGTCGCGGACCTGGCGATCAAGGCGATCGACTCGGCCAAGCCGCTCGAGTTATCACCGCTGGCCTTCTCGGCCAAGCCGATCAGCGTGCCGCTGGAGAATCCCCTCTATCGCATGGCACAGATGGCCGGCGTGCTTAAGCGCGAGGGGCATGCCTGGAGCGGTGATTTCGAAGTCATCGGCGGGCCGATCAAGGGAGCCGAAGGCGAAGTCGCGGCCGGCGTCAGCGAGGTCGTATACTTGCGCTTCGGGCAGTTGCATATCGCCGGCGTGCCCGGGGAAATCTATCCTGAGCTGGTCTACGGCAAATTCCAGGACCCGGCCGATCCGAATGCCGACTTCCCCGAGGCGCCGCTGGAGAAGTCCGTCACGCAATTACTGCCGGGCGACAAGATCATGCTGATTGGACTGGCCAACGACGAGCTCGGCTACATCATTCCGAAGCGGCAGTGGGACCACACGCCGCCGTTCGCTTACGGCCGCAAGAAGAGCCAGTACGGCGAAGAGAACAGCTGCGGACCATTGATGGCCGGCGTGCTGATGGGAGCGCTCGAAAATCGCGTGAAGGAACTAGCGCCGGCGAATGGAAAGTAATTAATTACCCTTCTCTCATTGGGAGAGGCCGGGTGAGGGAGCAGCAAAAAGGAGTTCGGCATGCACGGCAGGCAAGAGGCAATGAGTGCGGCTTGCGTTGGCTATTGGAAATCAAACAGCAGAGCAAAATTTCCCCATCTCCCTCTGGGAGAGGGCAGGGGTGAGGGCAAACCAAATTACAGTGCCGACCCACTCACCCTACCCTGGCGAGCGCGAAGCGAGGGAGAGGGATTTGTTAGCCGTTGCCGCATGAGTGTGATGCCGGCGTTTACTGCTCTCGCGCTCTTGCTCGCAACCGCGATCGCTGCGGCAAACGCCGAAGAGCCGGCCGATCCTAATCGTCCAGCGGCGATCGCCACGACCGGCGTGCCGACGGTGCCGCAGGCGCTCGTCGATCGTTTGACGCAATACCAGAACATGCGCAGTGCCGAGTTTCTCGGCTGGTCAGATCAGCCAGGAGATAACGCCGGCATCTTGATTCGCACGCGCTTCGGCAACTCGGTGCAACTGCATCGCGTCTATACGCCCGGCGGGCGCCGTGAACAGATCACGTTTTTCGACGAGCCTTGCACGGGAAATTTCATCCCGCAGGCCAAGGATGGTGCAATCCTGATCTCGATGAGCAAGGGTGGTAACGAGAACGAGCAGGTCTACCTGCTCGACCGCGCGGCGTTCAAGACCACGCTCTTGACCGACGGCAAGACTCGCAACCTGCTCGGGCCGGTCGAGCACTCCGGCGCACGAATGATCGTTAACAGTAATCGTCGCAACAATCGTGATACCGACGTCTACATCGCCGACACCCGCAAACCGGACAGCATGCAGATACTGTACGAGACGTCGGGCGAGTATTGGCTGGCCACGGATTGGTCGCTGGATGGCACGCGTTTACTGATGAACCGTTACGTGTCGGCCAACGAGTCGTACCCAGCGATCTTCGACATCGCCAAGAAAGAGATGAAGCCACTGCCGATTCCGGCCGAGGGGAAAGTCTCGTTCGGAACACTGGTCTTTGCCAAGGATGGTGCCTCGGCGTTTGTCACGTGCGATGCGAAGGGAGAGTTTCTGCAACTAGCCCGGCTCGACCTGACGACGCTGAGCTACGAATGGCTGACCGAGGACATCTCCTGGGACGTGGCGGATGTCGTCGTCGATCCCACGACGGGCGCGGTCGTCTTCACCATCAACGAAGATGGGGCGAGCCGGCTGTTCGTTCTCGAGGGGAAAAACAAGCGCGAGCTGAAGCTGCCGCTGGGGATCGTGACGGGGCTCGAGTTTTCGCCCGACGGCGCGACCCTGGGATTTTCGATCGCGCGGCCTGACGCACCGGCCGACGCCTATACCTGTAAACTGGCCGACGGTGCGCTCACGCGATGGACGTTCAGCGAAGTGGGTGGGCTAGATCCGGCATCATTCGTCGTGCCCGAGCGGATTCAATTTCCCACGTTCGACGGACGGCAGATTCCGGCCTATGTCTTCAAGCCGCGCACCGCCTCGCCCGAGCATAAGACCGCCGTGCTCATCAATATCCACGGCGGACCCGAGGGGCAGTACCGGCCCCTCTTCTCGGGCGTCACGCAGTACCAGGTGAACGAGATGGGGCTGGCCGTTATCTACCCCAATGTGCGCGGATCGGCCGGCTACGGCAAAACCTACCTGCAACTGGACAACGCCGAGCGACGCGAAGATAGCGTGCGTGATATCGGCGCACTTTTAGATTGGGTCAAGACGCGCCCCGAGTTCGACGCGTCCCGCGTGGCAGTCACCGGTGGCTCGTACGGCGGCTATATGGTGCTGGCGTCGCTCGTGAACTTTCCCGACAGGATCAAGGCCGGCATCGACATCGTAGGCATCGCAAACTTTATCACGTTCTTGCAAAACACCAGCCCTTACCGGCAAGATCTGCGCCGTGCCGAATACGGCGACGAGCGTAAGCCCGAGATGCGGGCTGTGTTCGAGCAGATCAATCCGGCCGGGCGCGTGGACAAGGTCCAATCCGCGCTCTTGGTCGTCCACGGCGTCAACGATCCGCGGGTACCATTCTCCGAAGCGCAGCAAATCGCCGATCGTGTCCGCGCCGCCGGCCGCGCCGTGTGGACGGTGTACGCCGACAACGAAGGGCACGGCTTCGCCAAGAAAGACAACCGCGATTACCTGACCGCGGTCGAGGCGCTGTTCTTGGGCGAAAATTTGAAATAAGTGCTGAGCGCGAAGTGATGAGTTGTGGAGTGAGAAGCTCTTGCGCTCAGCGATTTGACGCACCGAAGATACGGTCGCGTTCGCGCTGGTTGTAGGCCAGCTTCTCGGCCGGGCTCATGTGGGCAAAGTTCGGCTTACCATCGGCCGATGATGTGGACTTATCCTTTGTTGCTGCGCCGGGTTTGCCGTCGCAACCGCAATTGCCCGCCGCCGTCTCGGCTTTCTTCTTGCCGCCGCATCCGCAGCCGCAATCTTTTTTCTTTTCACCCTGCGCCGCTGGTACACCGGCCGGCACGGTGACGGTGCTGCCACCGCCGTAGCTCATTACCGCGGTGCGCAGTTCGAGGTCTTCGGCCAACGAGCGGTGAGGCTTGATCTTCAGCTTTTCGAGCACGCTGTGGTAAGCATGAACCGCGTCCTCGGGACTGATGACACGATCGGTGATCAGCCGCAAGAACTCGACGAACGCCAACTGGTTCTCGGCCTGGTTGATCTTGCGGCCGAACAGCGCCACGCGAGCGCCATATTTCTGTGCTTCGGCGATCAACTTAAAGGCGTCGTACGTCGTGCCTGCCCCGCCACCGAGAATGCCCACGACTAAATGCGGGTCGTAAGCAACCAGCTCTTCCATCGCCTTGGGGCCGTGGTAAACGACCTTCAGGAACACGGGCCGTCCGGCCTGGGCCACGCCAGCCAGCGTGCGCGCAATCGCGTCGTTGATGAACTGCGGCAGGTTCGCCGGATCGAGCCCAACGGGTGCGTTGGGATCGAAGACTTCGAGGAAATGGCGAAAGCCCTTCGCCTCGGCCTCGAGCCGAAAGCGGCGATATTCGTCGACCGCCCGCAGGTCTTCGTCCAAGCGGTTGTTGAACGTGATGCTGTACAGGCCCAGGTCCGCGCCCCGGCCGCGCTCGTTGGGCGCGCAATCGACGTGGCCGCACTGGATGTGATCGATCGCGGCCGTGCGGAACGGACGCGACGGCTCCTCAATGTATTTGTTGCCACGCAGCACGAAGATGTCGGTCGTGTCGTTGGCCCGGGCGGCGGGCGTCACGTGGCTGTTCTCGAACAGCCCCTCTTGAATCGTCAACTGGTCGTTGCTACTGGCGGACATGAGCATGATATCGACATGCCCTTGCCGGACGATTTGCCGCATCTGTTCGCGATACTCAGCCAGCGTGCGCAGGCGAACCTCACCGGCGTGCATCTCGGGAGACTGCCCGGGAGCGCCGATGCCGAAAGCCATATCCGCATCCTTGGCGTCGGCGATAATGAACTCGCGCGAGCCGGATGGATCGGCATGGATGGCGGCGAGCTTGCGATCGAGCGATTTTTGCATGGCGAGTTGGCTTACTTGTCTTGTGCCGGGCGAGTGGTTTGCGTCCCCTCACCCTGCCTTCTCCCGGCGCGAGAGGGATTCGTTTTTTCCCTTCCCAAAGGGAGGGATTCTTCTACTTAACGGGTGGCTCCTACGCGTGACAAAACGGTGTCGACGGTTTCACGCAGGACCTGTCCGCTTTTACGAAGAGCTTGCAGTTCTTTAGGCCACAGCTCGATCTCGAGGAGATCGACGACCCCCGCACGCCCAACAACTGTCGGCACGGACAGCGCGACATCGCGGATGCCGTAACACCCCTCTTGCACGCTCGAGATCGGCAACACGCGACGACGGTCTAGGGCGATCGATTCGATCACTTCTTGAATTGCGATGCCGACGGCGAAACCAGCGCCCCCCTTCTTCTTGATCACTTCGGCGCCCGAGCCACGGGTGCGGGTGAACAGCTCGTTAGCCAGGTGCGGCGTCCAGCCGGGGTACTTGTCCAGCGGCAAGCCGGCCGCCGTGGCGCTCGACCATATCGGGACCATACTGTCGCCATGCTCACCCAGGATCACGGCCGAAACCTGCGTCGGCGCGGCGTGCATAGCCGCGGCGATCAGGCTGCGGAAGCGGATCGTGTCGAGCTGCGTTCCCAGACCGATAACTTGCGCCCGTGGCAGACTGAGTCGATCCGCTGCCAGGTAGGTCAACACGTCCACCGGGTTCGACACGACCAGGACGATCGCGTCTTTTCGATAGCCGACGCGGCGCACCTCGTCGAGGATGCTCAAGAACAAATCCGTGTTGCGATTGATCAAATCCAACCGGCTTTCGTCCGGCTTGCGTCGCAATCCGGCCGTGATGCAGATCAGATCGCTGTCGGGAATGTTTTCGTAACCGCCGGCGTGAATTACCTGGTCCGCGATCAGCGGACTGCCATGAACGAGGTCCAGCGCCTGGCCGGCTGCTCCCTCGGCATTGGCATCGAGCAGCGCGATATCGCGCACAATGCGGCCGGTCTGCAAAGCGAAGGCGGTGCAGGACCCAACGAGCCCCGCCGCGCCGATAATGCTGACTTTCATGTATGCGTCTCTAGTAGCAAAAGTGACTCGATGATTACTTCGAAAGCGCGGCCAGGACGCGGTCCGTAATAGCCTGGATCAGCGCGTCCTGATCGTTCGCTGGCGGGGCACTGTTGGTCGTCGGCGCACCGTTGGCCGATGGCTTGGCTGCTGCGGCAAAGCGCGGCGCGACGGGCGGAGCGTCGAAGGCACGCCGCTCGATGCCGCCGTCCTTCCAACTGTCGCGGAAGACGTCGTTGGCGCAGATGTCGCAGTTTTCCATGCCCGGCTCGAGGCGTGCGTCGCTGAAGCCCCACTTCTGCTTCAGGTCCAACAACTCGCGCGTCTGCTCGGGCGAGAAGAAGGTGACGCGGCCGAGCTGCTTCGACAGCATCAGGATGCGGCAGTAAGCGTCGAGAATCTCGGTCCACCAGTAGGCCCGCTCGAGCGATTCACCAAAGCTGACCGTGCCGTGATTGGCCAGGATGATGACGTTCGACTTCTTCACGAACGGCAGCACCGTGTCGGCGAACTTCTGTCCGCCCGGCGTCTCGTACTTCGTGATCGGCACGTCGCCCAGGAACACTTCGACCTCGGGCAGGACGCATTGCGGAATCGGCTCGCGCGCGACGGCAAAGGCCGTGGCGTGAGGCGGATGGCAGTGGACGCAGCTTTTCACGTCCGACCGCTCCTTCATGATCGCCAGGTGCAACAGCACTTCGCTCGTGCGCTTGCGCCGGCCCGAGAGCTGATTTCCTTCCATGTCGACGCTGCAAATATCGTCGGGCTTCATGAAGCCCTTGCAGATCATCGTGGGAGTGCAGAGCACTTCGTTGTCGCTGATGCGGATCGAGATATTGCCATCGTTGGCCGCGGCGAATCCCTTGTTGTAGAGACGCTGGCCAATTTCGCAGATGTCTTTTTTCAGTTGATGAATATTCATGGCTTTGTCCGTCGGTTCTCCGTGAGTGCGTTGCGTTGTTTCGCAGGGTGCTCTGTGAGCACCGTCTTCGTTCTGTATTCGTTACAGGATCATGGTGCCCACAGGGCACCCTACCTTCGTTTGTTCTTTCTGTTGGCCGCAATATCGACCGTGTCGAGGATCGCGGCGTTGTAGGCGTCGATCGGTTTGTCTTTAGGGCGGAACGGTTGGGCCGCTTCGCCTCCTTCACTGATTGCGATGTGGCAACCGTCGCCGGCGCCAAGGTCGTCGTAAACGACAATCGGTTCGCCTGCACCGCGCTCGCCGCGGGTAAGTTCGGCCAGCGTCAGCGGAATCGCCAGCCGGAACGAAGCGCCCGACAGGCTCGGGTGGCTGCGGCTCAATGTCACGGTGCCGATGACTTCGCCAATGCGCATCGCTTTGTCTCGTCAAACCCTGGGAAAATGTAGGTCAAGCACGGCGGGGACGCGGCGGGGCCAGCCGGTCCGAAATTCGTGAATCAGGCGGCGAAAAGCGGTCGGGGCCGCGGCCGGATCGAAGGCCAGCAGGTTCGCCGCCACCTCGTTCATGCCGCGCCGCACGGCATCAACATCCCGCCCACCGACCGCCCGCACCCCCGGCACGCGATTGGCCAGGCAAACGGCCGCCTCGGAATGGCTGGTGACCAATACCGTGGCACGACCACCGCGCGCCGCATGATCCGCCAGTTCGCTCGTCACACTGGCCAGGCCCGTCGCCGCCACGCGTTCGATGCTCGCCCCTTCGCGCGACAGCGCCTCGACGAAGGTGGTTGCAACAGATTTACTCCCGGCTTCGGCCAGTTCGGCCACGCCCAGCACGATTGTGACAGCGGCAGCCGTCGCGTTCTTCTCGCTGCTGTAAGAAACGTTAATGCCGCGTTCGCGCAGCACATCGCGGACCGATGGCGTCACCACCGCGCCGCGCCGCAGCACGACGTGGCGGATATCGGTCAAGCGATGTTCCAAGGTGGCGAGGGTCACGACACGTTCCGAGATTTCGAGTTGGCTAACTTGTGGTTTGGTGTTGGCAGGAGTCGGCGTCGACGGTTTGTTCGTGTCGCCGTTCACAGCGGGCGAGACTGTGCTGCTTTTGCGCAGCTCGGCCATCACCTGGCGAACGATTTCATCAATGTCGACTTCAAGGGGCATCAGGCGAAAATTTATGGTCGCGATCAGGTTGCTCTTCAGGTCTGGCAGTGCTGGACGAGCCAGCAGTGGCACCGGAGTTTTCGATTCCAGATCTCGTCAGTTGTTCGGTATCCCGATCACACACCAGCGGACCGGCGTGGAGTCGTCCTTCAACATTTCACGGGTGAACTTGCCGTCGCTCGTAATCATCACAGTTTCGCCCGTGCCGGCGCCGAGTTGATCAGCTACAAGCACCGGTTCACCGTCAGGCTGCTTGCCGTCGGCCAACAGCGCCTGCACCACCAGCAGCTTGACGCCCGAGAGCGAAGCATGCTTGCGAGTAGCGGTCGCGGTGCCGACAACAAGTCCAAGTTGCATGAGTAGTAGCTAGTGGCTGGTAGGTAGTAGCCGGTAATCAGTAGTTAGTAGCCGATAAACGCTCTAGATGATGCGCAGGTCGTCGATCAGCGAGCAGCGGCGTTCGCGCGTGAAGGTCAGCGGCGTCGTCACGCCTTCGCCAGTGGGCGTGGCAATCGAGAACGACAGATAGCCCTCGCCGCCAAGCCCCAGTGAAGCCATGCACGGCCCGTTCTTCACGAACAGCGTCGTGTCCATCACACGTCCCATGCGGGTCATGTTGCGCACGTTGTTCGAATGAATGATGCTGGTGTGGCGGAAGCCATGTTCGAAATGCTTGGCCTTCGCGATCGCTTCGTCGACGTCGCGCACGCGCACGAAGGGAACGAACGGCATCATCTGTTCGACGGGCACGAACGGGTTTGATTCGTCGGTCTCGCCGAACAACAGCTCGGTCGACTTCGGCACTTGCTTGCCGATGCCGGCGGCCAACACGCTGGCGTCCTGCCCCAGGAAATCCTTGCTCGGCACGTCGTGCTTGTGTTCTCCCTCGCCCACTGTCGTGATCGCCACGCGGGTAAAGGCGTCGACCTCGCGAGCCGACAGCCGCGCCGCGCCGGCACGATCCATCGCCGAGAGCATCTGGTCGAAAACACTGCTGACGACGAAGACTTCCTTCTCGGCGATGCACAGCAAGTTGTTGTCGTAAGAGGCGCCTTGAATGATCGAACGCGCGGCCCGATCCAGGTCAGCCGTCTCGTCGACGACCACGGGCGGATTGCCGGGGCCGGCCACGATGGCACGCTTGCCGGAGTTCATCGCAGCCCGGGCCACGGCCGGTCCGCCGGTGACGCAGATCAATTTGATGCCGCGATGGCGGAAGATCTGGTCGGCCGTTTCCAGCGTAGGCTCGGCGATGACGCAAATCAGGTTATCGATTCCCACGTCGCGATAAATTGCTTCGTTGAAGCGGCGCACGCCTTCGGCCGCCACGTGCTTGCCACTGGGGTGCGGGTTGACGACCAGCACGTTGCCACCGGCGATCATGCTGACGGCATTGCCCGTGATGGTCGGCAGCGAGTGCGTAACCGGTGTGATGGCGCCGATGACACCAAACGGAGCGTGCTCGATCACGGCCAGACCATGATCACCACTGAAGACTTCGCTGCGCATGAACTCGACGCCGGGAGTTTTTTCACCCAAGGTCTTGAGCTTTTCGATCTTGTGTACCAGGCGGCCGATCTTGGTCTCTTCCATTTCCATCGTGCCGAGTTCAACCGATTGCTCGATCGAGATGCGGCGGATGTGTCCGATGATCCGCTTGCGATCTTCGATCGTGCGGTCCGACAACTGATGAAAGGCTTCGGTGGCGGCGGCAACCGCTTCGTCGACGCAGGTGAAGATGCCGTAGCGGCCGTTGAATCCGCGACCATTGACGGCCGGCGGCACGGTGCCGATGCGGGCGAGTACTTCCTGGACGACGCTGCGAATAACGGCTTCAGTGGCTTGCATGATGATTCGCGATCAGGGTGGTTATGTTCGAATGGTTTCGTTCAGGTTTTAGTGATTTGCTTTTGAGCTTTTAGTCCCCCTCCCTGTCAGGGAGGGGCTAAGCGATGGCGATCGTTATCGGCAAGAGTTAAGCGGTGATGTCATGAACGTTTTGCCCCTCACCCTGACCTCTCCCAAAGGGAGAGGGATTAAAATGGGTCACTTCTCGCTTTCGCGGTTGTAGACGTTCGTGTGATCGACGTGGACGCTGTCGACGATGCCGATGATCACAGTGTCGACGGGCAGGTTCTTCGTCTCTGGCGTAAGCCGAGCGCTTGATCCCTGCACGATCAAGACAAACTCGCCTTGGCCGGCGCCGACCGTGTCGACTGACACAAACGTCCGGCCGGTCGAGACCAGCCGATCACGTTGCTGACCATCGACCCGATACGGCTCGACGATCAGCAGCTTGTGTCCGACCATCGAATCCACTTTGGTGGTGGCAACGACGCTCCCAGTAACTTTGGCGACAAACATGCGATTAACCTTGTAAAAGTTCCTTCGCCTGCCGGGCGACGACGATCTCTTCGTTCGTGGGCACGATCCATAGTTGCGTCCTGCTGCTCGAGGCATGGATCGCCGCTTCGCCGCTGGCCGTCTCGTTGGCCGCCGCGTCGAGCTCGATGCCAAGCTGCCCCAGATCCTGGCAGATCGCGGCACGAACCGTGCGGCCGTTCTCGCCGATCCCACCGGTGAAGACGATGACGTCCGCTCCGCCGAGTTCGACCAGGTACGCCCCCAGGCAATGCCGGATCGCCCCGATATAAACATCCAGCGCCAATTGAGCGTCCTTACTGCCGGCCGCGATCGCAGCTTCGAGATCTCGCACATCGCCGCTGGTACCGCTGAGGCCCGCCAATCCGCCACGCGAGGCCAAGGTTTCGAGCACTTCGGCCAACGGCCGGCCAGTGCGCTCGACGATTATGGCCAAGGCAAACGGATCGAAATCGCCGACGCGATTGTTCTGCGGCAGTCCGGTCTGCGGGCTCATCCCCATGCTGGTCGCAACGCTCTCGCCGTTGCGAATGGCGCACAAGGAGCTTGATCCACCCAAGTGACAGGAAATGATCCGCAGGTCCTTGCGTCCCAGCAGCTCGGCGGTGCGCTCGGCGATGTAGCGATGGCTGGCCCCGTGAAATCCCCAGCGGCGTACGTGATACATGTCGGCCCACTCGCGCGGGACGGCATAAAAACGATTGCGATCGGGAATCGTCTGATGAAAGCCCGTTTCAAAGGCCGCCACCAGCGGGATCTCGGGAAGCCCCTCGCGCAACAGCCGCATGGCCGTGATGTACGGCGGATTATGCGCCGGCGCCACGGGGCTCATCTCGTCCATCGCGGCCAACACTTCGGGAGTGACGCGCTGTACACCGCTGATGTGCCCGCCGTGTACAGCCTTGAAGCCGATGGCGGCCACCTCGCTCGCATCCTGCAAGCATCCGCTCTCCGGATCCGTCAATTGCTCCAGACAGCGCCGTACCGCCACGGCATGATCGGGCACCTTTGAGACGATCTCGCGGCGCGTGCCGCCGATATCGACATACGAACGACTTTCGGCGGAACCGATGCGCTCGGTCCCGCCGCGCGCGAGCTGGCGCTCGTCGGTCATGTCGTACAGCCGATACTTAAAGCTCGTCGAGCCCAGGTTAGCCACCAGAATCTTCATGCTCGTGCATCGCTCCGTCTTGCGGTCGAAAAATTGTCGAAAGTCCGTTTACGACAGGTACGCCTTGACAAGCCCTTCGCTGGGGCGCGGAATGATGTGGCTGGCCGTAAGCTCGCCGACCTTGGTCGCAGCCGCGGCACCTGCTTCAACGGCCGCACGCACGCTGCCGACGTCGCCTTGCACGACGGCCGTGACGAGCCCGCCGCCGATGGCGACCTTCTTGATGACTTTCACGTTGGCGGCCTTAGCCATGGCGTCGGTCGCTTCGATCAGCGCTACGAGCCCCTTGGTTTCTACTAATCCAATCGCGTCTTGCATAACTCTATTGCCTTGTTGAAAAGCTTGGTTGTTGATCGTTGATTCATAGACTCGGAAGGCGAACGATGAAGGAGTTGCGGGTTATCGCTACGTGTCCCGAACTCATCGTTCAGCATTCATCACTCAGTCGCCGCCCGAGGCACCGGTGCCCGGCATGACGGCCCTCAGATCTTCGTGCGGACGGGGGATGACCTGCACGCTGACGACTTCGCCGATACGACCCGCGGCCGCGGCACCCGCGTCAGTGGCAGCTTTCACGGCAGCCACGTCACCGGTGACGAAAGCCGTCACCAGGCCGCTGCCCACTTTGTCCCAGCCGAGAAACTCGACGTTCGCGGCCTTCATCATTGCGTCGGTGGCTTCGATCAGGGTCACGAAACCCTTGGTCTCGATCATGCCCAACGCTTCCATCGCTTTCGCCATGTCACGGTTACTCCAGAAAAACAAGAGACAAACAGAAACTCGAAACTCTTTTAATCCCCACCCAACTCGGGCGAAGATTTATTGCTTTCCTAAATCCCTCTCCCTCACCGAGAGGCTGGAATCCTTAATACCTCTCCCTGCTGATCATCTTTAATCCCTCTCCCTCAGGGAGAGGGTAGGGTGAGGGCTCTTCTACTGCTTCAACAATTCCACCTTCGTGGCGTGATCCAGATCGGCGGCGTTGCCCTCGTCCGTGTCGATGTGGACTTCCAGCTTGCTCGTCGCATCAGCGCGGACCAACAAGTCTGCGAAGACGGTCGTGCAGCTCGACTCGATTTGCAAGCTCATGCGGTCGCCGTTCTTCACGCCGTAGAAGGCGGCGTGTTCGTTGTTCATGTGTACGTGCCGTTCGGCGCGGATCACGCCCTCTTTCAATTCGACGACACCGTGCGGACCAACCAGCACGCAGCCGGGCGTGCCCTGGATCTTGCCGCTGGCGCGTACCGGCAATTCGATGCCCAGTGAAATGCCATCGGTGAACGCCAGCTCGACCTGGCTGGCCGGACGTGTAGGACCTAGCACGCGCACGCTCGGCAGCATGCGGCGTCGCGGGCCCACGACCATCACGGTTTCCTCGGCGGCGTAGAAGCCATCTTGAAAGAGTGGCTTCTGCGGCGTCAGCTTGCGGCCGGCACCGAACAGCGTCTCCACGTGCTCGTCCGTCAGATGCACGTGTCGAGCCGAAATACTGACGACCAGCTTCGGCGTGCCAGGGGGCGCGCTCGATTTGCTGAGTACGATTTCGCGAACGATCCGCTCGATCGTCGCACGGTCGATGGCTAGGGCTGCGGTGGCAACGCTCATTGGTTCTTCAACAGTTGTGCATCAGGGGGATCCGCGATGACGAGTTCGACGCCCGCCGCTTTGACTTTCTTCTTCCAAGCGGGATCGATCTCGTGATCGACTACCAAATAATCAACGCGCTCAAGCGCACAAATATGGGCCAGGCTCTGATGGCCAAACTTCGCGCTGTCGGCCACGACAATCACTTCTTCCGACGCTTGCAGCATCGCCTGCTCGGTTTCGACCAGAAGCAGGTTGCTGTTGTAGAAACCGCGATCGTTAATGGCGGCCACGCTGAGGATCGTGCGGCGCACGTTCAGGTTGGCCAGCATCTGATTCGCGTAGGGGCCCAACGAAACACCGGTTCGCGGATAGACGTAGCCACCCACTAGCACCAGATCGGTCGAAGCGCCCGAGGCAAACAGGTTGGCCACGGGCAGAGAATTGGTAACGATCTGCAGATGCCGGCCGACGAGCAATTGCGCGACTTCGTAAGTCGTCGTGCCGCCGTCCAAAAGCAGCGTGTCACCATCTTGAATCAGTTCCGCGGCGCGGGCCGCGATCGCACGCTTCTTGTCCCACTGAGCCGGTTGACGTTCTTCGAAGTGAGGGAGCTTGGGACTCGTGCCGGTGTAGAAGACGCCGCCATGCGTGCGTTTAGCGCTGCCGGCTTCCTCAAGGAAGTCCAGGTCGCGGCGGACCGTCGACTCAGAGACGGCCAGGGCATCCGCCAAATCCGGCAATGCCGCAAAGCCGCGTGTGCGGACGAGTTCCAACAATCGAGACCGCCTTTCTTCGGCAAGCACGGGACAATTCCGCAAGGAATCTGGCAAGAATGATGCGAGTGAATCTCCATTATGTGCGCGGTGTTGATAGATAACAATCGCCAAATACCATCATTCGTTGCCAAATATCTGGCACATTGGCTGGTAAATGCTCGATTTCCGTCATGATCTGGTTACGCAATCCACCCGCTGGGGTGGGTTTCGGCAGTCGCATACGCCGAGGAAAATACTGGTGGATATGGCCGTAGTCCTCCACTTCTCGAAGCGGCTTCTCGAACGTCCCGCACCGGGGTCTCTGCCCGGTATTGCCCTCCGGCAATTCCACGACGATCGCGATATCCCGCTGTGGTTAGAACTGCGAAACCGCGCCTTCGCGCGGGCCAAGCCGGGCGTGCTCGGCTGGGGCGCCACCGATTTCGCTCGTGAAATGCTCGATCGCCCCTGGTGGTCCCCAGATCGGCTCTGGTTTGCCCTGGCCGATTCACCGGGTGCGGATCAACCCCTGCCTGTGGGCACGGTGGCGCTGGCATCGCGCGAGATTGCAACCTCGTCCGTGGCCGTGGTGCATTGGCTGGCAGTGCTCGCAACGCACCGGCGGCAGGGTGTCGCCCGACTGCTGATGCAAGCGCTCGAACAGCGTGCGTGGGATCTGGGGCAGCGCGACATCTTTCTGGAAACCCACGACGGCTGGATAGCCGCACAACGACTCTACGAATCGCTTGGTTATCAACAGGTACCTGGAGCAACGAAAATGAGTTGACGAAATGTGCATGCGGATGCGAGTGCCCAAGAATCGAGTATCGATTTCCGATCCTGTCACAGGTGGAAAATGGACACGAAGCAAGCGCAGTTGTACGCGAAAATCGTGGCGTTCGAGTTCGACGAGCCGGGAACGTGCCGCACTTTCTCAGCACGGCTAGCCGAAGAAAACGGCTGGTCGGAGGATTTTGCTGCCCGCGCCGTGTTCGAATATCGGCGCTTTCTGTTCCTGGCCATGGCAGCCAGCCACGCGGTTTGCCCTTCGGAGGAAGTCGACGAAGTTTGGCACCTGCACCTTATCTACAGCCGCTCATACTGGCAGCGTCTGTGTGGCGAGGTGCTCGAGCGTCCGCTGCATCACGACCCGTCGCGCGGAGGCGGAGCCGAATACGCCAAGCATCGCTCGATGTACGAGCGGACGCTCGACGATTATCGTCGCCTGTTTGGCGAAGAACCGCCCGGCGATCTGTGGCCCGACGGTGCCGAACGGTTTTCACCTCGCCGTCGTTCGAATCATACGGCGGCCGATCATTACTGGATGATCCGCAAGCCGTGGCTGTGGCTATCGGCCCGTGCCTGGTGGCAACGAGCCAGCCGGCGAGCGGCCGTGGCGGCGATGGCAATCTTGCCGCTACCGCTTATTGGGGTGGCCGTCGATCATCCTTTCGATCTGCGCGGGCCAGAGTTTCTGCAGTTCTACGCGGCCGTACTGCTGATTGCGTTCTTGCTTGCCGTGGCGACGCGAGTGTTCGCGAAGCACAGTCCGCAAAAAACGGTCCATACACTACCGCTCGATGCCCACCAGGTCGCGTACCTCAGCGGCGGCCTGCAATGGGCAGCGAAGACGGCACTAGCGCAACTGGTAGCGGAGCGCGAGGTGATCGTCATTCGCACCAGGCCGCTGCGTCTGGGGCGCTTCGGTGAAGTGAAAGCCGAGGGGAACGCTCTGGAGTGCGCCCTGCATCGTCAGATGCCCAAGGCACCGGAAGGGGCAAGCTGGGGTGCCGTCTGCCGAAATGCGAATACGGCCGTGGCGGAAGTCGGAGAGTCGTTGCGAGAGCGTGGATTGGTGATGTCAGCGACACATGCCCTGGTCGCCCATTGGGGACCGCTGATGATCATGGGCGCGGCACTCTTGATCGGCGCCATCAAAGTTCTGGTCGGACTCCAGCGGCATCGCCCGGTCGGATACTTAATGATTATGGTCGTCATCGCGACCATCGTTTCGCTCATGCTGTTTGCGCGTAGAGTCCATCGCACCGACGCCGGAGATCAAAAGCTGCTGTCGTTGAAACTCACGAATCGACACCTGCGAGAAGAGGCTCGGCAAGCCAGTTTTTCCGCCAGCGAATCTCTACCGTTGGCCGTGGCTCTGTACGGGTTCAGCGTGCTTTTGGACGGTCCGCATAAACCACTGGCTCTGTCACTCGATCCTTGTACAGTCAGCGATCCTCGGAACGAGAAGTACAAGTTTTGGGGGCACGGATGTGGCGGTGGTGGTGTCGGCTGCACCGGGGTGATTGCGATTTGTGGTGGCGGCGGCCACGGATGCAGTGGCGGATGCAGTGGCGGAGGCGGTGGTGGGTGCGGAGGAGGGGGTTGCGGCGGTGGAGGCTGTGGAGGATGTGGCATCTGACGAACGTGGTGCGTCGCTTATGCCGGGAGTACCCGAATCCGCCGCCCCTCAGCTCGTAATCGCCCGACGGCGAAGAGGAGGATCGCCTCGGGCAGAGCTTCGCATTCGGCGGCGAAGACGCGCTTCGCCAGCAGCTCGGGCGTGTCGTTTTCTTCGACCGGCACAACGCGCTGCAAAATGATCGGCCCATGGTCGTATTCATTGTCGACGAAATGGACCGTGCAGCCGGAAATCTTCGCGCCGTAGTCAAGCACGGCGCGATGCACGCGCAAGCCATAAGCGCCATGCCCACAAAATGCGGGTATCAAGGCCGGATGGATGTTCATCACTCGATTGGCAAAATCATCCGGCACCGGCGCGAATTTTAAGAAGCCCGCCATCACGACCAGATCGGACTGCGCTTCGCGGCAGGCCGAAAAGACGGCCGTGCCGAACGCTTGGTCACTGTCGAACGTCTTTCGCTCGCAGATGTGCGTCGGAATCCCAGCATCGACAGCGAACCGCAATCCGCCCGCGGTCGGACTGCTGGAAATCACCTTCACCACCTGGGCGGGCAACTGACCGGTCGCGATCCGTTCGAGCAGGTTGCGCAGCGTCGTCCCGCCGCCCGAGATGAGCACAACAAGTTTCAGCGGGTTAGTGCTCATGAAAATTGCTTAAAGAACAAATACGCGTTGCTCGCCGGTGCGATTCTCCCTCACCCCGCCCTCTCCCCTGAGGGGCGAGGGGTTACGGAAGGCACCCTACGTGATGCGTTTTAAGTAGATTTGCACGGTTTGGCCCGCGGCTTTTGCTTCGACGGGATCGACACCGGGCAGCGGCTCGAACGAAATCTTGGCGCACAGCGTTTCACCTTGCAGATAATCCCCAAAGTCGGTGATCGCCTGACGCAGCTCGGGACTATCGGTGACGATGCCCAGTTCGATGCGGTCGGTATATTCACAGCCGCTATCGCGTCGCAGGTTCTGGATCGAATGCACCAGATCGCGCACGTGCCCTTCGGCAATCAACGATTCGCTGAGCTCGGTCGAGAGAACGACCACGGCGGCTGGCCCCTGCGCCGCGGCCCAGCCGGGCTTGGCTTGCAGGCGAACTTGCAGGTCCTGCGCGTCGAGTGACACCGGGCCGTCAGGCAGATCGAAAGTAACCGCGCCGTCGGCTTCCATCTTCGCCAAGAGCTGCGCCGCGTCAGCCTCAGCCAGTGCCTTTTTCATAGCGGGCAATTGCTTGCCCAGTCGTGGGCCGAGGCGTTTCAGATCGGGTAGCACGGTATAGCTGATGTATTGATCGGCCTTTTGGGTGTATTCGACGTCTTTGACGTTCAGTTCGTCGCGGATCAGGCCGCCATGCTCTTCGAGCCAGGCGCGATGCGTCTGGTCGGCCAGGATCACTTCAACCTTGGCGAGCGGCTGGCGGACCTTCAGCTTGGCATTCATGCGAGCGCTGCGGCCCAGCGACACGATTTCGCGCACGAGCAACATCCGCGCCGACAGCTTTTCATCAATGCGCGCGGCGAGTGCCTCTGGATAATCACACAGGTGTACGCTTTCGCTGGCGCCCTTGCCGAACGGTTCGGCCACGAGCCCTTGCCATAGCGTCTCGGCCAGAAACGGCACGAACGGGGCAACAAGCTTGGCCGTCGTCAGCAGACATTCGTACAGCGTCCAATACGCATCGAGCTTGTCGGAACCCTTGGTGGCAGCTTCACCGCTCCAGAAGCGGGCCCGGCTGCGGCGGACGTACCAATTCGACAAGGCGTCCACAAACGCCGTGATCTTGGCACACGCATTGAAATTGTCGTAGGCATCCATCCGCTCGATCACGGCGGCGCTCGTGCGGGCTAGCTCGCTCATGATCCAGCGGTCAAGTTCGCTGCGCTTCTCGACGGGGCGATAGTCGGAAGCCTTCGCAAGATCTTCTGGGGCGAGTTGCCCGGCCTCGCCCGCCAGGGACTTGGCCGGATCGAACCCGTCGATGTTGGCGTAGATCACCAGGAAGCTGTAGACGTTCCACAACCGCAGCAGGAATTCCGGGATGCTGTCCTTGATCGCCTGCTCGTTGTAGCGGATCGAGGTCCAAGGGGGCTGATTGGCGAAGAAGTACCAGCGCAACGCGTCCGCGCCATAGCGATCGAAGATCTCGCCCGGCTCGCGATAGTTCCGCTTGCTCTTGGACATCTTCTGCCCGTCCTCGCCCAGCATCAGCCCGAGGACGATGCAATTACGGAACGGGTGGGGATATGAATGCGAATCAGCTGCGTTATCGGCTGTTTGGAGAATCTTGCTGCCAAATCGAGATTCGTGTTGAATGTTTTCCCAAGGCTCATCGTTCCTCGGGCGCTCGCCGAACAGCAGCGTGCTAATCGCCAACTGGCTGTAAAACCAGCCGCGCGTTTGATCGATCGCCTCGCTGATGAAATCAGCTGGAAAATTCTCCTGGAATACTTCGGCTCCATAAGCTGCAGGATAACCCCACTGTGCGAAGGGCATGGCACCCGAGTCATACCAGCAGTCGATAACATCCGGCACCCGTCTCATTCGCCGACCAGGACAGCATGGCGAATCGTAGGTGATTTCGTCGATGTACGGCTTATGGATCCTAAGATCCTCGACGAGATTCGGAAACTTTTCCTTTGCCAAATCCCAAGCTTCCGTGCCGCGCACGCCTGGTTTTGCTAGAAGCTCGGCGTAGCTGCCGACGGCTTCTTTGGTGTGCTCGAAATCCCTCGCCGTTGAACCCTCGTCGTTGCAGCACTCGCAAATCCAAATCGGCAGCGGCGTCCCCCAATAGCGCTCGCGCGACAAGGCCCAGTCGACGTTCGTCGCCAGGAAGTTGCCGAAGCGGCCGTCCTTGATGTGCTCGGGCAGCCAATTGATCTGCTCGTTGTTGGCAAGCATCTGCTCTTTGAACTGCGACGTCTTGATGAACCAACTTTTGCGCGGGTATTGAATCAACGGGTCTTCATCAGCCCGCCAGCAGAACGGGTAATCGTGCAAATACTGTTCTTGATGCCACAGCAGTCCGCGATGCCGCAGCTCGCGCGAGATATCACGATCGCACTCCTTCACCCAGCGGCCTTGATATTCGCGCGTCGCTTCAACAGTGAACTGACCGTTTGGCCCGACAGGACATATCAAGGTCGGCCCTTGCATATGTTCGAAGCGATCTTCCTCAACGCAAAGGACTTCAAAATCGTCTTCGCCAAATGCCGGCGCGATGTGGACAACACCGGTTCCACTGTCAGTCGAAACGAAGTTTCCCGGAACAATTCTCCAACATGGTCTTAATCGTCCTCCTCCCGTGAGTTCACGGTCAAGGATTTGAGTACCCGCTACCGACTCCTTCATCATCGTCCCACCGTCAGGATAAAACCAATTGAACGGTGGCACGTAACTTCGGTCGAGAAGCCTATCCCCCATCAGCTTCGTCTCAACGTGTAGCTCACGCTTAACCTTCTCGGCCAACGTTTCGACCAGGGCCGAGGCGACTATGAGCTTATGCTTCACGCCTTCGTGCTCGTCAACGACGACCGAGTATTCCAGCCCGGGATGCACGGCGGCGAATTGATTGCTGGGCAATGTCCAGGGCGTGGTGGTCCAAACCAGTAGGCTGGTGTCGTCGTCGAGCCCGAGCTGTTTTGTTTTCTCATCGGGCACCAGCGGAAAGCGCACGTAGACGCTCGGATCCGCGACCTCGCGATAGCCCTGGCCGACTTCGCCCGAGCTGAGTGCGGTCCCCCCTTGGGCCCACCACCAGACGATCTTATGCCCCTGATAGAGCAGCCCGCGGTCGAAAAGATTCTTCAGCGACCACCAGACGCTTTCGACATAGCTCTGATGGTACGTTACGTAGGCATGATCGAGATTAATCCAGAAGCCGATCCGTTCGGTGAGCCGTTCCCACTCTTGCATGTAGCGCCACACGCTTTGCTGGCAGCGGTGGATGAAGTCCTCAATGCCATGTTTCTCGATCTCTTCCTTCGAGTGGATGCCCAGTTCCTTGCAAACCTCGACTTCGACGGGCAGCCCGTGCGTGTCCCAGCCGGCCTTGCGCTCGCAATAACGGCCGCGCATGGTCTGATAGCGCGGGAAAACGTCCTTGATCGAACGGGTCAGGCAGTGCCCCGGATGCGGCATACCGTTGGCTGTCGGGGGGCCTTCGTAGAAGACGAATTTTGGTGCCCCCTCGCGCCGTTGCAGCGACTTTGCGTAAATAGCATGCTCGCGCCAGAATTTGATGATCTTGATTTCGAGCTTGGGAAAATCGGCAGTAGGCGTAGGGCTAAACATAGGCGATTCTTCGAGCGAAAACGAACAACCGGCCCACGGCCGGCCGGACAGAATAGCCCACTAGAGCAGCCAGGGGGCGATTTATCAATCGGGGGAAGCGTGCCGGTACCGTACGAACGCGGCGGCAGAATCGCGCCACCACCGGCTGGATTTATGGACAAACCGCTTGAACAAGACACGATTGCACCGTCTAGCGTTCGCCCGCGATCCGCCCCAGCACTCCCAGCACGATTGCACGCAGCTTCGGCTCGCTTTCGGCCGCCGTGGCCAGAATCATGTCGATGTTGGCCGGCTCGAGCGCGTCTGGAAAGCACATGTCGGTGATCACCGACAGCCCTAGCACACGCATGCTCGCATGCACGGCCACGATCACCTCGGGCACGGTTGACATGCCGACCACGTCAGCTCCGATTGTGCGCAAGAATCGATACTCGGCCCGGGTTTCCAGGTTCGGCCCTGTCACTGCTACATAGACACCGCGGTGGGCGATAAAGTTCTCGCGGCGGGCGATCTCGAGCGCGCATTCGATCAAAGCCGGATCATAGGGGCAGGACATGTCCGGGAAGCGCGGGCCAAGGGCATCGTCGTTGATGCCGATCAACGGGTTGTCCCCCAGCAGATTGATATGGTCGTCAATGACCATGATGTCACCACGATGATGGAACGGATTCATGCCACCGCAAGCGTTCGAAACGATCAGCGTATCGGCGCCCAACGCCTTCATCACGCGCACGGGAAACGTGAGCTGCTGCTGCGAATAACCTTCGTAGGTGTGAAAGCGCCCTTCCATGGCCACGACGCTGACGCCCGCGAGATTGCCACAGACCAGTTGCCCGGCGTGGCTGATGGCAGTCGAGCGCGGAAAGTGTGGGATCGATTCGTAAGGGATCGTCGTCTGATCAGTAATCTCGCGCGCCAAGCCCCCGAGCCCTGTGCCCAGAATGATGCCGACGCGAGCCGGGCGATCCCACTGTGAACGAATGAAGCTGGCAGCTTCGGCGATGTGCGCGGCGAGGTGGAGCATCGGACTGGTATCTGCCTGACAAGGTTGCGACGAGAACACTCGCAGCAATTTACGAAACCGGTGGAAAAGCCGCCAGTAGCCCGGCGCTTGTTCGCCACCGAGTTCGCCGCAGGCACTGCGACAAATGCAGAAGGTTCTAAGAAATTGTTAGCGGTTGATGAGGAGTGTCGGCATGCCACCTGCCATGCTTTTCCGCCACAGGCGGATAAGCATGCCGACCGAGATTGGCTTTCGGGCATGCCTATTCTGCATGCGCAGAAAAGGCATGGCACCGACGGTGTCGAAAGTCAGACCAGCGCCGGGGCGGCCAGCTAGCTCAGAATGCCGTATTCGCGTAACAGCGCGCGATAGGCCGGATCTTCACGCAGCGAATCGAGATCGCCGTCATTCTCCAAATACTCGAAATCGTCGTAGCCCTGCTCGAGGGCCTCGCGGAGTGCCACGATCGCCTCGCGGCTATGGCCCCCCACAGCCAGGCTGCAGGCCAGGTTGTAGCGCACGACGAAATCGTCCGGCAGCAGTTCCGCCAGGCGGCGGTCGATCACCAGGGCCCGCTCGTGCAGCCCCTTGCGCGACAGCAACTCCCCCTGGCAGCGCAGTACATCAATGTAAGTGGGATCACGCTCCAGGATGCGCTCGTAGAACGCGATATCGAAATCGAGCTGCCCCTTGGCGAAGGGCTCGTTCTTGCTCGCGGGCTTACCCTGCGGAGTCGCAGAGGGTGAGTCGTCTGCCGATGGCATGGATGATTCTCCCGGAGGTTACAACCTTCGATCGTTCGCTCGGCAGTCTTAGGGGCACGTCGCGGACCGACCGGCTATGGCCATTTTCACGACCTCAAGGTCCGTCCGCTAAGAATAGCTTACGCAACCCTGGCCTCTCGACAAGGGCAGTCGCCAGCACGCTCGCGAAATACGAGCCGATTCCCTGCGATTTCTAACGATTGAGATTGTTCAAAGGGCTGGACACAAGGTGGCTGGAAACGTGACTTGACGTTGCGCGGAGAGCTTCTTCTTGTAAGGCCGTCGTGCGATTACGCACTATGTCAGCGGTACCGCTTAGGCGCTTGTTCCTTTGAAGTGGGAGCTTTGCCGCGTGCCAACAGCGCCACGTCTCGACCAGCCAATTCAAAGCGATCTCCGCAACGGTCTTCGAATTCAGCGAATTGAATCGACTGGCGATAGTGCTCGCGCAGATACTGCTCACACAACGGACGCGTCGACGGATCAACCAATAGCCGCACATTCTGGCAATCAAGCGCGGCGCGCAATACGTCGCTCGCTCCGAAGCGCTGTTTGATCGCTTCGCAAATCGGTGTCCGCTGCGGCCAGGCCACGATGAACAGATGAAAGTTCTTCAGCTTTTCAAAACTGTCGAACGGCGACAGCGCGTCATACCGGCAGTATTTGCCGAACGCCACATACAGTTGGTCATCCTGGGGCGCGATGCGAGCCACGGTCTCGTAAAACGCATGGCGTGCGGCCTGCATCGTGCGGCTGCGGCGCAGTTGACGATTGGCCGCCATCACGGTGCCCACCACGGCCACGATCAAGACGGCATGGATCAGCGTGGGGTGCAACAAGACCCGGGCGCCCGGCCGAAACCACGTCACCGGTGTAATGAAACAACGCACGGCCAACGCGGGAAATCTGCGCCGTGGCCAGTCCACACTCGCGCGGCTGTTCATCAGCGCCAAGACCAGCGGAAATGTCAGGGCCGGAAAGTAGACGCGCCCCGGAGGGGGCTTAAGAAAAATGGCCACGCCGCAGAGGATCGCGACAATAAGCACGCTCGTCACCGCGAGCATGAGCACGTTTCGTTGCGTTCGCGCCAGGCACCAAATCAGTAGTGGCGCCGCTAGCATCGAGGGCCACAGCGATTTATCCAGCAGCATGTCACGCACGGATCGCCAGTGATGCGCCGGCGTCTGACGGCGCTGAGGCCAGGGATAGCTCTCCAGCACCCGCTCGAGGTGCGCTTCGCTGTACACCTGCGCATTGTCGAAGAACCAGTCCGCGATCAGGGCATGGTCGTTTTCGCTCCAGCCCACGGCGTCGAAGACGTGCGCCGTTTCCGGTGTGTATCGCGTCCAGCCATAGTCGTTGAATTTGACGCGGGTCTTATTGAACCGCAGAAACTCGCGCCAGCCCGGATCGCGGTTGTAGTACGCGTCGTGATACACGGCAAAGCCCAAGACCACGACTGCCCCCAGCGCGGCACTCGCCATCAAGCGCATCAGCGTGCCCTTGCGCAGCGGCCATATTGTGACGGCAACGGCCGGAGCGGCGATCAGCACGGTGCCGATCATCGATTCCAGGCGGATGAGCGACGCCAGCACAAGCAGCGCCACGCCACAAGCAAGCTGAGCGATCATCGAAGATCGAGGATTCGATTGCCGTCCTTCTACGGAAACCAGCCATAGCAACAGACCCGCCTGGGCTGCCAGGGCGGCGGTCGAGGTGTATTGCACGTTATTGAAATAGACAATGCCCACGATGGCGAAGAACAGCGCGAAGAGGGCCAGTCGCAGCCGTGAATAGCCTGACGCGATCACCGCATACAGAATCGCGGAGAGGGCCAAATACTGCGTCGCGGCGAGATACAACCCGTACCAGGCAACGGCAGGTAGCGCCGTATAGAGGAACTTCAGCGCCAGGCCGATCACGACGTTCGTGAAGACCAGATGTTCATCAGGCGCGAGAGACGCCCCCTTGCCGGCGGCGAACATCGCCATCCAGGGATCATCCTTGGTGTCGTAACTGGGCGAGAGTGTCACTAGCGCTAGCGCAAACAGGCCCGCCACGGTCAGCAGAGAAAAACGAGCCGGCGCACGCCGCGCGAACCGCTCGAAGCCGGCGACCAACAAGGCCACGGATGCGCGCAGGCGCTTCATGCGGCGCGGAGCATGCTCGGTCTGCGTTTTGAAACTGGCTTGCATCGGCCGTAATGCCTCGGGCATGCGCGCTCAAGAGCTGGGCGCAGCGATAGCGCCGTCGTCGACTCGTATCGGGTCAAAGATTCCCGAACTTGCGGATTAATCGGCCACACTCTGCCAGCAACACGGCGTCACAGTTTGCCGTGCTACCACAGTCGCGCTGATTGCGGTGCCAGCGGCGTCTCATGTTCAAAAATCGCGCAAGTCGAACTAATCCGCAAGTTTTGCCAGAGCCCGGGCGATAAATGGACGTGAACGTTGGACGACAACGGTTCAGGGGGAATCCCATCGGCTGCTAGCAGCGCTCGCGGGCGCAGCGGGCAGAAACAGTTTCAAATCGACCGCGGCACGGAAGCCAGCGATATGCTCCCACGGATTCCCTTTAATAAGCCGTTCATTGCCGGCAAGGAGATGTACTACATCGCCCAAGCCGTCGCAGCCGGCAAGATTGCCGGCGACGGACACTTCACACAGCAATGCGCCCGGCTGCTGGAACGCGAGTTCGACATTCCCAAAGTGCTGATGACCCCCAGTTGCACCGCGGCCTTGGAAATGGCTGCCATTCTGTGCGACCTGCGGGCCGGCGACGAAGTAATTCTGCCGTCGTACACCTTTGTTTCGACCGCCAACGCATTCGTACGCTTGGGAGCGAAACCGGTTTTCGTCGACGTCCGCCGCGACACGTTGAACATTGACGAAGACCTGATCGAGGACGCGATCACACCGCGCACCAAGGCGATCTGCCCCGTGCACTACGCCGGCGTCGGTTGTGACATGAATCGGATCATGGAAATCGCCGAACGGCACGGACTGCTGGTCGTCGAGGATGCCGCCCAAGGAGTCAACGCCACGTACGAAGACCGCGCCCTGGGCGCGATTGGCCATCTCGGCGCCTACAGCTTTCACGAAACCAAGAACTACGTCTGCGGCGAAGGGGGTGCCTTGTGCATCAACACGCCGGAGCTGATCGAACGGGCCGAGATCATTCGTGAAAAAGGGACCAACCGCAGCCGGTTTTTTCGCGGCATGGTCGACAAGTACACCTGGGTCGACGTGGGCAGCTCGTACGTTCCCAGCGAGCTGTGTTCGGCGTTCCTGTTGGCGCAATTAGAAATGCTGGCCGAGGTCTCTGACCGGCGCCGCATGCTCTTCGAAAACTACGAGCGGCTGCTCAAGCCCTTGGCGGCAATGGGGCTGCTCTCGCTGGCAAAACTGCCCGCCACCTGCCAAACGAATTACCACATGTTCTATGTGCTGCTGCCCGACTGTCCGACGCGCGATGCACTAATGGCCAGTTTGAAGCAGGACGGCATCGGCGCCGTGTTTCATTATGTGCCGTTGCACTTGTCGCCGATGGGCGAAAGCTTCGGCTATCGGGCGGGTGATCTGCCAGTGACCGAAAATCTGGCCGGCCGATTGCTGCGGTTGCCGTTTTATTTCGATCTGTCACTCGAAGATCAACACGAGGTCGTGGCGCACGTCACGCGATTTGCCACGGCCAGCACGGTAGGTCGTGCAGCAGCTTAGAACGACACTCGTCGCGGTAAGTCCGGATTCCTTTCGGCAGCAAGCGCGGACGAAGCTAAAAAACTATGTGCGCTGGATAGACGCATTCGGGGCAGGGCCAAATCGAGACGAGGAAATTGGCATGCGATACAACCGCATCGGCCGCGCCGGCCTGCAGGTAAGCGCCGTCGGGCTCGGGAACTGGAATACCCACGGCGTGACGCTCGAGAAAGCCGCGGCACTCGAGATCCTGCGTGCCGCACGCGACGCCGGCATTAACTTTCTCGACACGGCCGACACCTACGGTCGGGGTGAGGGCGAAACAATCCTCGGCGAATTTCTGGCCGAGTCGAATCGCGATCACTTCGTCGTCGCCACCAAGCTGTTCTTTCCGATGTCTGCTGATCCCAACGATCGCGGCCTGTCGCGCAAGCACATTGTCTGTTCGGTCGAGCGTTCGCTGCGACACTTTCGCACCGACTATATCGACCTCTTGCAATGCCACCGCTTCGACGAGCAGACGCCGATCGACGAAACCGTCGCCGCGATGAGCGATCTCGTACGGCAGGGAAAGATCCTCTATTGGGGCGTCAGCCGCTACAGCGACCAGCAGGTCATCGCCTGCCACGAAACCGCCGCAAGACTCGGCGGACAGGCACCGATCAGCAATCAATTCACCTACAACCTGCTGGAACGGCGGGTTGAACAGAACGTACTGCCGGTATGTCATTCGTTGGGGGTCGGCGTCATCGGCTATTCGCCGCTGGCGCAAGGAGTCCTCACCGGCAAGTATCTTGGCGGCGAATGCCCAGCCGGTTCGCGCGCCGCGAGTGCGCTAACGCGCAAAGATATGTGGCAGCATCAGGCGGATACTGAACCTGTCGTGCGCGAGTTACGCGCAGTCGCCCTGCGGCACGACATGGATCTGGTAACGCTGGCGATCGCCTGGTGCTTGCGTTCGCCGGCGGTGTGCGCCGTGCTGACCGGCGCGTCACGACCAGCACAAATCCTGCACAACGCGCGGGCCGCTGGCGTCGAACTCAGCGCGGAATGCGTCGCCGAGATCGAGGTGGTATTCGCCGGCAACCGCAATGAAACGAAAATCGTACCGAACCTGCATCCAGCCCTGGTGAGTCAAGGGAGTTCGTTGCCATGCAACTAGTCGAATATTGGATCGACGATCGCAAAGTTTCCTTCCAGCTCGACGGCACGACCGAAGCCGGACCAAAATCCGTCTTGCTCGAAGCTGACGACAATGTGATTCGCGACTCAGGCTGGGACGACGTCGGTTATTGCGTCGCTCCGTTTCTGGTCGAACGAGACCTCGCTCAAATGTGCGCCGGCTTCACGCGGCTTATTCGGGACGAACTCGCACTGATCGGCGTTAAGACCGACGATACGTTTCATCTGGCCGGTTATCACCGCCTGGTCAACGACGAACAGCACGCCGCGATCGTCAAGCGGACACGCATCGGCTTTGAGCGCGAGCAATTTCCGATCTACCTGGGGTTGATCGAAGATCGCGTCTCGGAAATCTGCCGAGCGCCATTGACAATCGACGGCGCGCATTACTCGGGCCGGCCGTTTTTCCTGCGAATCGTCCGCCCGCAAAAGCAACAAGACAATAATCCGCCTCATCGCGATGTGTGGCTCGATCATTTGCGCGACGGCGTGAATATCTACGCGCCCGTGGCCGGCAGCAATCAGCTATCGTCGTTGCCGGTGCTGGGGGGAAGCCACAAATGGTCCGAGAGCGAGATCGAACGCTCGGTCAGCGGCGCGCGGATCCAGGGGCTGAACTACACAGTGCCGACCGTGACAAGGGCGCGACAGCCGATCATGCTGACCCGCCCCAATCCACAGCCGCACGAGGTGTTGGTCTTCTCGCCCTATCTGATTCATGGCGGTGCCGTGAACCTGAATGCGGACATGACGCGCGTATCGCTGGAAATGCGGTTATGGCGCAAGTCGTAAACAGGGCCGCCAAAGGTAATTTCATCAACGACGAAGTATCGGGGACGCGCCGTGGGTGATTGCAATCAAAGTTGTGTGCGTGGAATCGCGGGTTCGGTTAGCGCCGCGCGCGCTGTCGAGCTGTCGATCGTCGTGCCGGTCTACAATTCGTCGGCGATCCTGCCGAGCCTGATCGAGCGGCTGCGCCCTGTACTTGATGCATTAGGCAAGAGCTACGAAGTGCTACTGGTTGAGGACGGCAGCCCTGACGATTCGTGGCGCGTGCTGAAGGAGCTGCAAAGCCAGGATCCGCAGCACATCGTGGCAGTGCAGTTGATGCGCAATTACGGCCAGCACAACGCGCTGATGTGCGGCTTTCGCCACGCTCGCGGGGCGCTTATCATCACGATGGATGACGATCTACAGCATCCGCCGGAAGAAATTCCCAAGCTGCTCGAAACTATCACGGCCGGCGATTTGGACCTGGTCTACGGCTGCTACGACAAGAAGAAGCATCCGCCGCTGAAGAACATCGGCTCGAAGATCGTGAACATGTTCTTCCGCCATGTGTTTCGCCTGAGTGTGACCGTGACCGCCTTCCGCATCTTTCGCCGCGAGTTGCTCGAAGCGATTCTGCCCTACAAGCTGCCCTTCACTTTCATCGACGGGCTGTTGGCGTGGAATACCCGGCGCGTCGGGAAGGTTACCGTTGAGCATCATCCTCGCGCCGCCGGGCGCTCTGGCGATTCGCTCAGCAAAATGGTGACTCTGGCGCTAAACCTGTTCACCAACTTCTCGCTGCTGCCTTTGCAGATGGTGTCACTGTTGGGGGGCGCGGCCGCGGTCTGCGGCTTACTGGCTGGCGTCTATTACCTGTTTCGCTATTTCACCTCCAGCATCACGACGCCGGGATACGCTTCGATCATCGTCTCGATTCTCACGCTCGGCGGCCTCCAGCTTTTGGGGCTGGGGGTGATCGGCGAATACCTCGGCCGCCTGCACCTGAACGTCAATGGCAAGCCGCAATATCGCGAGCGCAACGTGCTGGACCATGTGAAGCAGGACGACATGCCCAGCCGTACACGCCGTTCGGCCTGACGCTTGCTGCGCTGCACGCACATCCGCCCGTTTCAAACTTCCCACGATCTTCTCACCGCGACGGAGACCGCTCGATGGACGCCACGCAGATGACCGACGGCGCGCAACTGGCGCGGCTCGCTTGGGAGTGCGAGCATTTCGGTTTTCCCGTGGCGCGGCTCGAAGGCCGAGGGCGGGCCGATTCTGCCTTGTGGTGCGGCCTCGCGGCGGCGCGCCGCGAGGGACTGCACCTCGTGGTGTTGACGACCGAAACTGGGCGAGAACTTCCGGCCGAGCTGCTCACGGAGTTCTGCGGTGGCCTGATGGATCGCAAGGCAACCTTCGCGCGATCGCTGTTGACGGTTCCGGCGGACGAACCGGCGTGCGAGAACCTGGCCGAAGAGATCACCGAGTATCACGAGTCGACCGTTTCGCCATACCTGTTGGACCTGGCGATCTCGTCCGGCGTTTATTCGCGGTTTCGCGTCGACCCCTGCTTTCCGCACGTTGTATTCGCGGACATGTATCGCACCTGGATCGAGCGCAGCGTGCGGCATGAAATTGCAGACGTGGTGCTGGTCGCCAGCGACTCCGGATGCCCGGGGGGGCTGAGCGGCTTTGTTACGATCGGCCGCGATCACGGCGTGGCCAAGATCGGCCTGATTGCCGTGGCCGACCAGGCGCGCGGACGGGGCGTCGGGCGGCGATTGATGACGGCCGCGCACCGTTGGATGCGAGACCACGGCGCGGAATCGGCCCAGGTCGTGACGCAATTGGCAAACGCGCCGGCGTGCGGGTTGTATCGACGGTGCAGATATCGGCTGTCGGCGCTCGAGCACTACTACCATATGTGGCCGCTAACCAGGGCAGGTGAACGGTGAAGGGGTTGACTCGTTTAACTTGCCGCGCGCTAGCGCTCTCCTTCTCACGCCTCAGCATGCCGCTGCCGACGCGGCTGCCCGAGCGTCCGTTCATACGTCGTCGTTATGTCGTGCGCGACGAACCGGCACCAGTGGCACGACCGACCGAACGCGGTCGCAGGCTCGCACTGACGCTGTTCGTTGTCGGGCCGGCGGCGCTGGTCGCATTGTTATTGGCCACGGTTTGCGGCGGGACGATCCTCGATTGCGTACCGCTCTGGTACGACGAGGTCTGGTACTTCAACGAGTTGTCGGTCTTTCACACCGCCGGTTGGGACGGTGGCTACACCATCAGTCACGAGTGGACGGCGAAGTTGCCGGCCGTGCATTTTGGTCCGCACGGTCCATTCTTCGCCGCGTTCTATGGAACGATCGCCCGACTGACGGGCCTGCACCTGTGGACCGTGCCGGCACTGAATTCGGCATTCGTACTGCTCGCAAGCATGCTCTGGCTGGCGTGCTGCCGGCCAACCGCGCGACAGATATGGTTGGCGGCCGCAATTTTGACGACGTTCTGGCCATTGGTGCTGTATCTCCCCTCGTCGATGCAGGAAGGTCTGCATATGGCGGTGGCGATAGGGCTAGCCGGACTCTCGACATGCCTCATTCGGCGCCCCGCGAGCCGAGCCTTGCTCGCTGCGGCATTGGTAGTCGTTGTGGCTGCTTCACAGCTGCGCGTGACATGGGCCTGGGTGGCCGTGCCACTGTTGTGGGTAGCGCTCCGTCCGCGAACCGCGCGGCAATGGACCGGGCTGGCGGTGGTCGCGGCACTCATCGTACTTCCGTTGTATGTCGAGGCGATGCTCGTCAACGCCCCCTTCAATAACTTCGTTCATAAGGTCGCCCTGCGGGCCGAAACGTCCAAGCTAGCGGCCGTAGGAATGCTCTTCGGCCACGGCTTTAAAAGCCTGCTTCTTTATGTCGCCCCGACCCGCGATACCTGGCTGCAAGTCGGGCTGCGCTACCAGGTGCTGCTGGTCGCCGCGGCCGCGGCACTGCACTTGAATCGAGCACGTCGCGAGTCGTTCGACGATGACGAATCGCCGCGTCAGGCCCCCACCGAGATGGGCTTCGTGTTGTTGAACCTGCTCTGCGTCGTGGGTTTCGTCATCGCTCTGTATGACGTATCCGACTGGCGCGATTATCGGGTCGTGGCACCCCATTTGTTATTGAGCCTGATGGTGCTCGTGGCCTCGGGCGCGCGGCAATGGATGACCGGGTATGCCGTCCTAGCCGCGATGATGGGCGTGTTGGTCGTACCGCAATTTGCTGCGTTTCATCAGGCCAGATGCGCCGTGGACCCGGCCGAGATTGCAGCGTTCGGCGAGGAAGGCGGCGATGCCCTGGAATTCCGACGAGGCACAAGCGCCTGGGACAATACGCTCCTAATCGACGTCGAGCATATCGAATCCCCGCTTCTGGCGGGCTTGCCCGGCGGGATTGGCGTTTCGGTCGTCAGCAATTGGGAGCGTCAGACCTGGCCACCACAGGCAAAGTACCTGCTGCTCAAAGACACACTTGCCGCGCGCCTCGGCGCGGCACAATCGATGCGCAAAGTTGCACACACAAGGCTCGGCGGCGTTTACGTGCAAACGCGATAGTGGCGCTGAGCACGAATTGGCCGGGCTCTTGCTGTTCGAGCTTCCCGGTGTGGCGTTCTTGCCCACACGTTCACTCGTCGAGAATCTGCGGCACTCTCTGCCAAAGCGCCCGCGCGATCTTTGCGATTTCTCGTTCGTGCCTTGCCGGCGCACGACCGCGCTAACGACTGCTTTGCACTATTCGTGATTGCCGCGCGATCGCATGTTGCGCGTGATTTGCGCAGTCGAAGAGCCAACCCAAGTCGCAGCTAGCACTTGTAACGATTGCGCGGGCCGTTCACAGCGACATTGCCGATTCGTCAGGTAATTCGGGCACATGAAAAAGTCAATGCATGCCATCTAGTTTTTGCATAATCTCCAGATTAACATAAAGTCCTGCCTTCAAGGTTTGGACAACCGCCGAGGTCAGCGTTGGGGATCGCCTGCCGGTCCCTTCTTCTCACCCCCAACGCTGGCGACTAACCACAGTCGTCCCTCGTCAGGCAGTCGGTTAGGGATAAATCCCCGCCCTCTTTACTCACTCCGAAAAGACTGCCCATGTTCCGCAGACTCAAGGTCCGCAAGGCCCCGCGTCCCGCTCCATCTACGCGCACGAGCTGGCTGCCGCGCAAAAAGCTAGTCTTCGAGATGCTCGAGGACCGGATCGTGTTCTCCTCGGCCTCGATCATCGCCGAGAACGCGCTCCCGGGCACGCCGCAAAGCGTGTGGGACCTCGACGGAACAGCTTCGGACAACATCGAGGGCTTCGCCGCACAGTTCAGCATCGATCACGGCCAGACCGAACAGTTCAAGGTCAACACCGACGCATCGTCCTGGCACATCGATATCTACCGGATGGGCTATTACGGCGGCGACGGCGCGCGCCTCATCACGACCATCACTTCTCACCAGGCGCAAGATCAGCCCGATCCGATCACGGATTTGAACACAGGCCTGGTGGATGCGGGCAACTGGAGCGTGTCGGCGTCGTGGAATATTCCAGCCACGGCGGTTTCGGGCGTGTACGTCGGCAAGCTGGTGCGCGACGACGGCACGTTCGGCGAAAGCCAGATCATTTTCGTCGTTCGCGCCGACGACGATCCCTCGGCTATCGTTTTCAAGACCTCCGACTCGACGTGGGAAGCTTACAACGACTGGGGCGGTAGCAGCCTGTATGGCACCGACCTGGGCCCGGACGGCCGCTCTTACGAAGTCAGCTACAACCGCCCGTTCACCACGCGCGACCGTATCGCAGCGAACTTCTACTTCGGAGAAGAGCTGGCGCAGACGGAATTCATGGAGCAGAACGGCTACGACGTCACTTATATCGCGTCCGTCGATCTGGATCGCGATCCGGGCATTTTGCTCGACCATCAAGTCTTCATGTCCGTGGGGCACGACGAGTATTACTCCGCGGCCGAGCGGAATGCCGTCGTTGCCGCCGGCGCGGCTGGCGTGAACTTGGCGTTCTTCAGCGGCAACGAGATGTTCTGGAAGACGTATCTCGAACCGAGCACCGACGCCACCGCAGACCCGTACACGACGATCGTCTGCTACAAGGAAACATTCGACAACGCGCTGACCGACCCCCAGAATCCCGATGTCTGGACCGGCACGTGGCGCGATCCGCGTTTCAGCCCGCCGACCGATGGCGGCCAACCGGAAAACGCGGTCACGGGCCAGCTATTCATGAGCAATGGCGACGGCACTATCGGCTACGCCATGACGGTCTCGGCGGCGGACGCGAACCTGCGCTTCTGGGCCAACACCAGCATCGCGAAGCTGACCGGTAACCAGACCGCCACACTGGGCCAGTACCTGATCGGCTACGAGTTCGACGTGGATGCCGACAATGGCTTCCGGCCGGCCGGACAGTTCGACATTTCGTCGACGACGCTCAACGTCGGCGCCGTCTTACAGGATTACGGCACCACGTACGCGCCGGGCACGCTCACGCACAGCATGAGTATGTACCGCTTGCCCAGCGGCGCGCTCGTCTTCGGCGCCGGCACGATTCAATATTCGTGGGGATTGAGCGATGCGCACGACGGGCCGAGCAGCCCGGTTGTGAAGGACTTGCAGCAAGCGACGGTCAACCTCTTCGCCGACATGGGTGTGCAGCCCGGCAGCCTGATGAAGGGGCTGATCGCGGCCACGATGTCGACCGATCACACAGCGCCAACCTCGACGATCACGTCGTTGGCCAACAACGCGGTGCTCAAGCCCAACGTGGCCGTCACGATCAAGGGTACGGCCCAGGATTCTGGCGGCGGCGTCGTGGCAGGGGTCGAAATCTCGCTCGATGGCGGCGCCACCTGGCATCCCGTCACCGGCACCACCAGTTGGAGTTACACCTACACGCCGCACTCGACCGGCCAATTCCAGATCATGAGTCGGGCGACTGACGATAGCGGAAACACGGAAGTTCCCACGACGAAGCTCACGATCAACCCGAATACCAATCCCGGCATCTACTCGCTGTTCACAACCAGCATGGTTCCGGCGACGGTCGATGGCGGCGACGGCCAGGCGGTAACTGTCGGCTTGCAGTTCCGCACCGACGTCGACGGTTTCATCACCGGCATCAGTTTCTACAAGAGCGCGGCCAATACGGGCACGCATATCGCCAGCCTGTGGGATTCCAACGGCGTGGTGCTGGCCACGGCCACCGTCACCAATGAAACCGCCAGCGGTTGGCAGCAAGTCACTTTCGCTTCGCCAGTGCAAGTCCAGGCCGGAATGATTTACACTGCCGGTTACTACGCGCCGAACGGCCATTACTCGGCCGATCGTAACTACTTCGCGCCAGTCGGCGTCGATAGTGGTCCGTTGCACGCCGTACCACAAGGCGCCACCGGAACCAACGGTGTGTACTCGTACGGCAACAATCAATTTCCCACGCAGAGCTACCAAGCGACCAATTACTGGGTCGATGTAAAATTCAACACCGTACTGACGCTGGACACCACGCCGCCGACTGTGCAGAACGTCACCGCCGCCGGCGGATCGACGTCGATCACGACCGATTCGTCATTCGTGATCACGTTTAGCGAAGCGCTGAATCCCAGCTCGATCACCTCGAGCACGGTCGAACTGATCAACACGGCCAGCACCAACTTGCCGGCCGGCTGCTGCGGCGTGCCGAGCGGCTGGTGCAGCGGCTGCCCGTTGTCGATGGGCGCGCAGACGACCGTGATCAAGGCATACCTGTCGTACGACCCGAGCACCGACAGCGTCACGATCGTACCGAGCGCGCCGCTTTCTACATCGTCGATCTATAGCGTCTATGTGAAGGGCGGGGCGGGTGGCGTCACCGACATGGCCGGCAATGCCGTCACGAACGACACGATGCGCTCGTTCATCACACCGGCCCTGCCGAATTCCGTCGTTTCGACGGCCTTCCCCTCGACCACCGTGCCCAAGACCCTCGATAGCGGCGATAGCCAGGGGGTCGAACTGGGAATGCAGTTCGTCGCCAGCACCAATGGCACGATTTCCGGCGTTCGCTTCTACAAGTCCGCCGCCAACACCGGCGTGCATACCGGCAGCCTGTGGTCCTCCACCGGGCAGTTGCTGGCCACGGGTACGTTCAGCAACGAAACGGCCAGCGGTTGGCAGCAGTTGAACTTCGCCACGCCAGTCGCGATCACGGCCGGCCAGACCTATGTTGCCAGTTATCACACCACGAGCGGCCATTATTCGGTGACGACCTCGGCCTTTACCTCGGCCACGACCAGCGGATTCTTGACGATCCCGGCCAACGGCGGCGTGTATCTGTATGGCTCGGGCGGTTTCCCGAAGAGTACTGCGAATTCAAGTAATTACTCCGTCGATGTTGTGCTGCACACCGCGCCGCCGACCGACAACATCGCGCCGACCGTGACCGGTTACACGCCGGCCGCGAGTACGACCGACGTCTCCACGAGTACGTTGGCGACGGTAACTTTTAGCGAGGCGATCGATCCCAGCACCATCACGTCGACGACCGTCAAGCTGCTGGACGGCTCGAACATGGCGGTGCCGGCGACATTAACGTACGACACCGCTTCGCACACGGTGACAATCACACCGACGGCGCCGCTGTCGAACTCGATGTCGTACACCATCTTCGTCATGGGAGGCATCGCCGGCGTAAAGGACGCGGCCGGTAATCCCGTGGCCTCGAGCGTGGGATCGAAGTTCACGACCATCGCTGCGCCAGGCCCCGATGTGACGCCGCCGACTGTGTTGGCCTACAATCCGACATCCGGCGCAACGAACGTGCCGACCACGGGTCCGTTCACGATCACGTTCAGCGAAGCGTTGAACTCGGCTAGCGTCACCACGACGAATGTCATTCTGCTAAAGAACGGCGTAAACCGCGTGCCGGAAACCGTGACTTACAACGCGGCCACGCATTCGGCCACGATCACGCCCAACTCGCCGCTGTTAGGCTCGACCAATTACACGATCTACCTGCTCGGCGGATCGAACGGGCTCGAGGACCTGGCTGGCAACTCGCTCGCGACTGTCACATCGACCTTCGTGACCGCCGCGCCAGATACAACCCCGCCGACGATAACCAGCGTTTCGCCGACCAACAATGGAACGAACGTCGCTACCACGTCGCCGATTACCGTGACTTTCAGCGAAGCGGTGAATCCGTCGACGGTCAGTACGGCCACGATCTCGCTGGTGACCGGATCGAACGTTTCGATTCCGGGCACCGTGACCTACAACTCGGCAACCAACACCGCGACCTTTACGCCCACCAATCCGCTAGCCAACGGCGCGACGTACACCGTCGTGGTCAACGGCGGCGCTAGTGGCGTGACCGATCTGGCCGGCAACGCGCTCGCCGCGAACGTCAACTCCACCTTCACCACCGTTGTCTCGCTGCCAAGCGGTGGCGGCAATCAAACGCTGCCTCCGACGTCGTTGTGGGCCACGACCACGACGCCTACCACGCTCGACAGCGGGGATACACAGTCCGTCGAACTGGGCGTGAAATTCACCGCCTCGGCCAACGGCACGATCTCGGGCATCCGCTTCTACAAAGCCTCGACGAATACCGGGACTCATACCGGCAGCTTGTGGTCATCCAGCGGGCAATTGCTGGCAACTGGCACCTTTACGAGCGAGACCGCCAGTGGCTGGCAAACGCTCGTGTTCGCGCAACCTATCGCGATTACGGCCGGCACGACCTATGTCGCCAGCTACCACACGACGGCCGGACACTATTCGGCAAACCGTTCGTACTTCACCTCTGCGTTCAGTGCCAACGGGATCACTGTGGCGGCCAGTGGCGGCGTCTACGCCTACGGCAATAGCAGCTTCCCGTCGCAATCATACCAGTCGACGAACTACTGGGTCGACGTGCTGTACAACGCCACACCGGCCGATACGACACCACCGTCGATCACTGGTATCACACCCGCCAATGGTGTTGGCAACGCTGCTGCGAATTCCACGGTGACGGTCAGCTTCAGCGAATCCTTGAACGCGGCAACGGTAACCGCTACTAGCGTCTCGCTGCGTGATTCGAACAACAATGCCGTCGCGGCCACGGTCACGTACAACAGCTCGACGAATACCGTCACGTTGACGCCGTCGAGTGCGCTGGCCGGCGGTGCGGAATACACGGTCGTCGTTCTCGGCGGTTCGACCGGCGTGAAGGACGTCGCCGGAAACGCCCTGTCTTCGACCACCACGTCTTCGTTCGTGACGGCCACGCCCGACACGACTCCGCCGACGGTCACCGGCATTGCGCCGGCCAGTGGCGCGACAAACGTGGCGACCAATGCCACGCTCAGCGTGACTTTCAGCGAGGCCTTGAACGCGGCGACGGTCACGTCGTCGACGATCACGCTGATGAGCAACAACACCGTCGTCCCGGCAACGGTCAGCTACAACTCGACCACAAATACCGCCACGATCACGCCGACCAGCGCACTCTCGAACTCGACCGGCTACACGATCACGGTCGTCGGGGGTTCGTCAGGCGTGAAGGATCTGGCCGGCAACGCCCTGGCCGCGAACGCGACATCGAACTTCACGGTCGTGGCGGATACGACTCCGCCGACCGTCACTGCAATCAGCCCCAGCAGCGGTGCGACCAACGTCGCAATCGGCTCGCCTGTGACCGTCACGTTCAGCGAGGCAATGAACGCGGCGACGATCACTTCGTCGACGATCCTGCTGAAGAACGCGAGCAATGTGACCGTGGCCGCCACGGTCAGCTACAACGCGTCGACCAAGACCGCGACGCTCACCCCGACCTCGGCACTGGCGACCTCGACCGGCTACACGATCACGGTCATCTCTGGCTCGTCGGGCGTGAAGGACTCGGCCGGCAACGCCCTGGCCTCGACTGCGACCTCGTCCTTTACGACAGTCGCCGGCGATACCACTCCGCCGACGGTCACCGGCATCACGCCGGCTGGTGGCGCGTCGAACGTGGCAATCAACTCGGGCATCACGATCTCGTTCAGCGAGGCATTGAGTGCCGCCACGGTCAGCTCTTCGACGATCACGTTGAAGAACTCGAGCAACGTCACGATTGCCGCCACGGTCAGCTACAACTCGTCCAATAACACCGTGACCGTGACGCCGAGCGCCGCCTTGGCGAACGGCACTAGCTACACCGTCACCGTAACGACCGGAGTGAAAGACCTGGCCGGCAACGCGCTGGCCAGCGCCGTCACCTCGACATTCACCACGGTCGCCGCGGACATTACTCCGCCGACGGTAACCGGCATCACGCCGGCCTCGGGCGCGACGAACGTGGCGATCAATGCCGCGATGACGATTTCGTTCAGCGAAGCGCTGAATTCCGCGACCGTGAATTCATCGACGATCACGTTAAAGAATTCCAGCAACGTCGTGATCGCCGCCACGGTTAGCTACAACTCGGACAACAATACCGTCACCGTGACGCCCAGCAGTGCTTTGGCAAACGGTACGGGCTACACCCTCACCGTGACGACTGGCGTCCAGGACCTGGCCGGCAACGCGGTGGCCGCGAACGTCTCCTCGACGTTCACCACGGTCGCCGCGGCACCAGTGGTCAGCAGCTTGTGGCCCAGCACAACCACGCCCGCCACGGTCGACAGCGGTGATAAGCAAGCCGTCGAGGTGGGCGTCAAGTTCAGTGCCAATACCAGCGGCTACGTCACGGGTATCGAGTTCTACAAAGCCGCCGCGAACACCGGGACGCACACCGGCAGCCTGTGGTCCTCGACCGGTCAATTGCTGGCCACCGGCACCTTCACCAATGAAACGGCCAGCGGCTGGCAAACGCTTGTCTTCTCGACGCCCGTCGCCATCACCGCCGGCACCACTTACGTCGCCAGCTACCATACGACCGCCGGACATTACTCGGCCAGCCGGTCGTACTTCACCTCGTCCTTCACCAGCGGTGCTCTGACCGTCCCGGCCAACGGCGGTGTGTACACCTACGGCACGGGCGGTTTCCCGACGACGAGCTACCAATCGACCAACTACTGGGTCGACGTCCTGTTCAGCACGACTCCGCCTGTCGATAACACGCCGCCGACGGTGACCGCCGTGACCCCGGCCGGAGCTTCGACGAACGTCGCCACCAATTCCGCCGTGACGGTCACCTTTAGCGAAGCACTGAACGCTGCTACGATCACTTCGAGCACGGTCACTCTGCATGATTCGAATAATGTCCTCGTACCCGCCACGGTGACGTACAACGCGTCGACCAAGACGGCGACATTGACGCCGACTAGCGCACTCTCGAACTCGATGACCTACATGGTCACGATCAGCGGCGGAGCTGGCGGAGTGACCGATACGGCTGGCAACGCCTTGGCGACGAACATCTTCTCCTCGTTCACCACGATCGGGAAGGTCGGTGCGTCCAGCACGTTGTTCGCTGCGACAACCACCCCCAGCACTGTCGATGGTGGTGACAAGCAGGCCGTCGAGCTGGGCGTGAAGTTCACGGCCAACGCCAACGGCTTCATCACCGGGGTGCAGTTCTACAAGAGTGCTGCCAACACTGGCACGCACACCGGCAGCCTGTGGTCATCCACCGGACAACTGTTGGCCACCGGCACGTTCGTGAACGAGACCGCCAGCGGTTGGCAAACGCTGGTCTTCTCGACGCCCGTCGCAATCACGGCCGGCACGACCTACATCGCCAGCTACCACACTGCGTCGGGTCACTACTCAGTCAACCAGTCGTACTTCACGACGTCCTACACCAGTGGCGCACTCACCGTGCCGACCAATGGTGGCGTCTATCTCTATGGCAACAGCGGCTTCCCGTCGCAGACTTACCTATCGAGCAATTACTGGGTCGAACCAGTTTTCGCCGCGATCGGTAGCTAATCGTACAGGCCAGGTGGCGAAACGCAGGTAGCGAGATGCGCAGGGATGCGTCTCGCTGCCGGCGGAGGTCTGGCCAAGTCGTTCCATCGCTGCTCCGCCGCTGTCGGCAAACCTCGATCGATGTCGCCGTGCTAGCGCTGAATGCTAGCAAGTCTCGGCTCGCGACGTTCCACGGCCCACGCGCTACTGAGAGCGGTCTCTGTCACGAAATGCGCCGGCAGAGTTCAAGTAACCGGCAAAGTCGATTCGATACAGACCAATGTCGACCGTCGGGACGTCCTCTGCGCGTGGGGCCGCGGTCATGCCGCGCGCTACGCCCCGTACCACGGATGACCGTGAGGTTTCGCTGCTTCGCTTGGGAGCTATTCGCTATGCGCATTTGCTTGTACACCGACACGGCCCTTCCGTTGCTGGGCGGTCAGGAAGTGGTCGTCGATGCGCTGGCCCGGCACTTTCAGGCCATGGGGCACGAGCCGATTGTGCTGGCCCCGCCGCCGCGGCACTTGTCGCTTGCCGATCACGAGTTTCCGTATCCGGTTATTCGTCATCCGCGTTTTATTTCAACGCGGCACTTCATGGAGTGGTACAAGCACTGGCTGCAGCGTGCGCATCGGCAGCACCGCTTCGACCTGTTGCACTGCCATTCGATTTATCCCTGCGGCTATCTGGCCGCGCTCTGCCAGGGAAGCCTCGGAATACCGACCGTGATCACGAGCCACGGTGGTGACGTACACATGACGGGGCGTCGACTATCGAAGCCCGGCCTGCCGCCACGCTACGCACGCAGCATTGCCGCGGCGGACGCGCTGATTTCGATCAGCCGTTTCACGCACGATGGTTTTTTGACGCTCTGCCCCACGGCTCGCAACATCGTCTCGATTCCCAACGGTGTGCATCTGGAACCATTTACCGAGCAGGCCGCTCGACCAGCAGGCCTGGACCCCAGCGTGCGCGCGGGCGAGTATTTCTTGTTCATCGGCCGTTTGCATCATCGCAAGGGGATCGACGTGCTGCTCGATGCCGTGGCGCAAGTGCCGCCGAAGCAGCGGGCGATGCTCGTCATCGCGGGGGACGGGGACGAGCGGCAACCACTGGAGGCGCAATGCGCGAAGTTGAACCTTGGAAGTCACGTCCGATTCGTCGGCTCGGCAAAAGGTGCGACCAAGACCTGGCTGCTGCAAAACACCCGCTTCGTCGTCACGCCATCGCGCGTGTGGGAAGCCTTCGGGTTAGTGGTTCTAGAAAGCTATGCCGCGGGGCGCGGCGTGATCACCACCACGCTGCCTGGCATGATGGACCTGGTCGAGCCGGAGCGGACGGGCTTGCTCGTACCGCCAGAATCACCGGCGGCGCTCGCCCAGGCAATTAGCAGGCTCGTGGCAGACACGGCCCTGACTCAACGCTTCGGTCAGAATGCGCGTCGTATCGCGCAGCAGTATGGTTGGCGAACGATTGCCGAGCGGCACGTCGAGCTCTACGAGCGGCTGACACACGCTCCGGCCCTGCGTCTGGCGGCATAAGGCCAGGCGATTCTCGCTCAAGCGGCGATCGGCATGTCGAGCGCTACGCCCGGCATATCGAGGAAATCGCCGAGCGACTCCTGCACGCGCTGCCAGTATTTCGGCGCCCATCGCCGGTAGGCCGCCACGATGTCGTCGCGCTCGGCCAGCGCCTGGCGAATGTAGTGCGCGATAATCTCGTTGCGCTCGGGGTATTCGACGACCAGCCGGCTGTGCAGAAAGGCCGAATCGTCAAACAGATGCGAGTTAGGCCCCAGCAGGCAAGGCGTACCCTCGGCCAGGCTTTCCAAGGGCAGCATAGGGCAGCATTCGGACAGCGTGACGTACAAGTTCAAATGCATCGAAGCCAGGTGGGCCGCGATCTCGGCCTGCGGAACCGGCTGGCGGCGGATGCGCGCGTCGATCTGCAATTCGCGCGCAAAGTCTTCGACCTGTTCCGAACCGCCGGCCACATGCACAACCGCACCTGGAATCTCCGTCGTGGCGGCCAGCATCGCAAAGGGAAGCTTGCGCCAGATTGCCAGGTTCACGGCAGCCACGCCCAGGTGAGGACCGCCAGCCAGCGGCACCGATGGTCCCACGGGCACCTTCGGCACCCCGTGCAGCACGAGCGACGCGGGAATGTTCTGCCGACGAAAGACTTCGGCCATACCCGACTTCGCGAAGCCGATTTTGCGAACTCGCTTTTCGGCCACCAGTTGCTTCAGTTCTTTCAGTCGCGTCCAACTGCGGGCACTGGACATCATGAAGCTGTTATACCACGTGACATAGACGTCGATCTTGCGCGGCGCTTGGGCTAGCGCATCGAGCAGGTGCAAATACGTCGGCGGTATTTCCGCAAACACGACGCGCGATGTGCCGGTCGCCACGATCAACTCCGCGATGCGCGCCGCCGAGCGTTTGGTCAGCCCGTCGAGTACTGGCAAGCAGGTGGGAAACAGGTTCACCGTCGAACTGTAGACGCCGCGCCACTCGGGCTCGACCACGGCGACCGCCCAGGGCGTCTGTTTGGCATGCCGCGCGAGCCATTGTTGCTCGTCCAAGCCGCGCAAGGGGTCGGCCATGCGGCGGCGTTTTTCCAGAAATCTGCGAAGCGCGGACATGCACCAATGCTCCCGAACGAAAGGGGGATCGTAGATTCGGCCGAAAGCAAATAGCCGCCGCGTGGCCTAAGTGTCAAGACCGATCGCGTGCTAGCAGATGAAAACTGGGCGAAAACCCGAGAGGCCAGCGTGCCGCAATCATTCGAGAGAAAATCCGCAAAGCGCAATAGGAGCGAAGCGCGTCACTCGTCGACACGGCGATAGACACCCCAGTTTTGCTTAGCCAGGACCGACAAGAATTCGTCGAAGAGGCCCCCCGCGGCACCAACACCGATGCCGATCGTGTTGATCGATACCCTGCGGCTGTAGTTGGCGCGCGTGATCATCTGCACGATATCCGCCGGCGCCGAAACTTTGCCACCGTGCGGCGCGCCGTCCGTCAGGAAATAGATTGCTTCGGCATCGAATCGCAGGGCCGCCTCGAGCGCATCATAAGAGGCGGTCATGGCGTCAGCCTCGAGCATGTTGATCCACCGCGCCGCGGCCTGCTTCATGTTGGCGTTCGCCGGGACCAGTTGCCGTTGCCAAGGGTGTACCATGCTATTGAAGGCCACGATGCTGAACTCGACATCCTCGGTCAAGTCGTTGACGGCCTGCTGCAACTCGCGCTTTGCCGCCATCAAGCGCGGGCCGAGCATGCTGCTCGACGTATCGATGATGAACACGATTTTCTGGGCGTAGATCGACAGCCCGTAATACATCGACGCGCCACGGCCACCACTGCGTCCGGCGGCGAAGTCCTTCACATCCTTGCGGGCCCCGACGG
>DASYDW010000106.1 GCA_036499395.1 Pirellulales bacterium | reverse complement strand
ATGAAGGTGCCGGGGGCGATGGATTGGGTTTGCAGGGAGATGGATTGGTGGGCGGGGGTGATGATGTAGGAGCGGTCGCCGAGGAGGCGCAGGGGGGATTTGTCGGTGTTGTAGATCTCGACGATCAGGTGGCTTTCCATGGCGCGGAAGCGATAGGAGAGAGGGTCGGCGGAGAGGCGTTGCCAATCGTCGGAGGTGATGTGGAGAGGAGTGGTGGGAGGCTGGACGATGTCGTAGCCGTATTTTTGGCAGCCGGCGAGGAGGGGAAGAATGAGGAGCAGAGGGGTGAATCGCATATTGGGCATTATAGGAAAAATTAAGGCGTCGTCGTTGGTTGGTGGAGGGAGAGTAGGGCATTGACGACGGTGCGGTTTAGGCCATGGTTGAGGAGGTAGTCGGCTTGGGATTGGGTGAGGAAGAAGACTTGGCCGGTGGCTTGGAGGCGGTGGATCATTTGTTGATCGTCGAGGCCGGCGTCGCGCATGGCGACGACTTCGTCGAGGGTGACGAAGCCATCTTTATTGAGGTCGGCGGTGGCGGATTGGCGGGCCTGGGCGGGAGAGGCGGGAGATTTTTGGGCTTGGTCGGAGGCGAGTTGGGCTTCGGCGCGGTCGTTTTTGTCGGGTTGCTGACCGATGAGGAAGCCGCCGTCTGCGCCGAGTAGGCCGCCGACCACTTTGTCGTCGGTGGCGAAATGGCCGCCGGTTTTGGGTTGGCTTCTGGGAGTATTTGTGAAGCCGCCGGCGACGACGTCTTTATTTGCGTCGTTGCCGGGGAGACTTTCGCAGCCGGCGAAGGGGAGGATCAGCAACGAACTGAGCAGGATGACGGAGGAGATGGACTGCTTCATAAACGGCTCCTTTTGGATGAGGCGGAGCGAAGCGTATACCAAGGTGAAAAGGGATCAAGGCCGGGGGGTTGGCGTTAGGCGAGAGGATCGCTAGAATCCCGATCCCTCGTTTGAACAGGATGAGGGATCAGGAGAGATGGCCGAGTGGCCGAAGGCGCAGCACTGGAAATGCTGTAGCGGGCTTAAACCCGCTCGTGAGTTCGAATCTCACTCTCTCCGCTGCAACGCCGGGCAGGTTCATAACCACTTGCTCGGCTTCTTTTTGCGCGTCGGTCTCGATTTTTGACTCCCCCATTGCCCTCAAATTGCCCTCAGCAGTGGGTTTTAGTTCCACAGACGTACCCGTTGCCAGTGATTGCATTGCAGCTTGGCTGTCAGCATCCGTGAGGTGGTAATAAAGTTCCAAGATGCCGCTGCTGCTGTGCCCCAGCCATGCCAGGGCTTTGCGATGGGCGACGTGATGATTGGCGCAGAGGCTGGCGAAGTGATGCCGGAACGAGTGCAGTTTATACGACTTGCCGCCAGGGAATTTCAGTTGCACACACAGCTCCTTGATGCGTTTGAGCAGCGCCCGCTCCGTGATCCCGGGAAACACCAATGCAGATAAGCGAGGTGCCATGTCGATAAGGGTGCGGACTCGCGGATGAATGGGAACGAACCGTTCGTCCTTGTCTTTGGTCGTTCCGTTGGAGCCCCCTCGGCGCACGTGGAAGACACCGCCGCTTTGGTCATCAAGGCGCAGATCAATCCACTGCATTTGCTCGACTTCCCCAATTCGAAGGCCCGCGTATCCCAAGGTCGCGATTGCGACCTGCTCGACGCCGGTGGTTCGTCCGATGAGCAATTCGACTTGCTCGGTCGTAAAGCACGGTTGCGGCCGGGCCTTAGCCACGGCCAGTTTCGTTCCGACCAAACGGTTCTCGCGGACCTTCCCTTCGGCGTGACCCCACTTGAATACCTGCTTGCAGATCATCAAGGCCGCGTAGACCGTCTTCGGCTGATATTCCTTCGCCACGAGCCATTCACGATACCTATAGAATAATTCGCGCCCGAACCGGACGGCGAGGATGAGCTTTTGTTCCTCGCAGAACTCCTTGAGCTTCCCGAGATCTGCCCGGTACTTCCATTCGGTCTTCGGGGCCACTCCCCTCGCTTTGGTGGCAATGAAATAGTCATCGACCAACTCAGCCAGCGCAAGCCGTGAGTCCGCGACCCGTGGCCGTCCGTCCTGGAGCCGGGCATGGATGGCTAACGCCTTCTTCCGTGCCTCCAGGCGGCTCTCGGTCTTGAGGTTCTCGGCGACCTGCTTGCCACTTTCGTCTCGATACTCAGCGGCGTACCGGTCGCTCTCGACCGCCCGGCCTTTCTTGTAGTGGACGCGGCGGCCGATCGTGATCTCCGTTCCCTCGATCCGTTCGCGGTCGGTCAGTTTCATCGCATGAACTCCTGAATGAGCCGGTCACGCCAAAACCGCAATGGCTTGCCGCGCTTCACGGCCGAGCCGTAGCGGCCCTCGCAGGCGTGGCGATAGAGCGTGGACAACTTCAATCGAAGCAGTCCCGCCGCTTCCTGCGGCGTCAGGATCGGCGGCAAGACGGAAGGATCAATGGCGGCGGTGATTTCCGGCATGGTTAACTTCCGATTCATTAAGCAATCTCCGTGGTGATATCTCGCCCGTCAATCAATAAATCCGTCTCACGTTCGCGCGGACCCGCGCGGGCTTGTTCGCTGCTTCGTTACGACTCCTCATCGTCATCCCGACGGCTCCGCCGGCAACGATCGCAGTGTAGTAGAGCGCCAGCAGGCAGAGACTTCCGAGCCTTGCCGCGACTCGCTTGCCGGCCCAACATGAACCCCCGTTCGATCATCCACTCCAGACGTTCGGCATCGCAAAGGTCGAAGAACCCATCGGTCTTTGCCGCTGCGGCCAAGACCCGTCGTACCACCTGTCCGGCATTCATTCTTACCTCCAGTCCTGAATTATCGCGGAGAGTTCCGGCGCATTCGATCACTCGCGCGAGAGTTCGGGCGATTCCTGTTCACGACCGCCGCGAGATTGCTCCGCCTGACGGATGTGGTCCGCGAGTGACGACGGCGAACGGTCTTGTGCCCGATCCGTACTGACGTCGCCAAAGGATCGGTCGCCCCACATGCCCGGTTCCGTGGAGTGCTGGACTACGTTGCTGCCGTGAAACATTGAGTTGCGCAGCTCCTCCAAACCGAGCGATGCCATTGCCTTTAACGCTTGGTCTCCGATTTTCCGCGTTCGTTCGTCACGATCTTCTCTTGCCATTGCAGTCTCCTTTCTTACCGGCCGCTGCTGCGGCGAAACGCTTCCATAATCGCACGTTGTTCGATCTGCTGGTCCCGCATGGCCGCGATCCGATCGTTGAACGCGATTCGCTGCGCCGTCAGGACCACCAATCGGGTCACGGCCGCCAGCGTCACGAAGCTGCCCACGGCCGGATCGAACGACAACACCAGTAAGCCTCCCGCCAAAATTACGGCCGTCTGGAGGTGCTGCCCGGCAGCGCCACCGAACCACGGGATGAGCCGTCCGATCCGGGACTGGCCGTCGGAGTTCCGGTGTTCGGTATCGCCGCCTTCACGGAGCGACCGGGTCCACACGCCGCAACGGGTGACAACGCACATCAGGATGAAGGCGAAGAGGATGCACACCATCGGCGTGGGGTCTTCGTCCGGCCAGCACGTCGCCCACAGCGGGATCAGCAGCAGCGTGAGGAGGGCCTGCAACCCCACCCGCCGCGAGCCGAGGTCTCGATTGAAGACGACGAGGATCGGCAGCGACGCGGCGTCGCAGACGAACAGGATAATGTTCGTCGCCGTGTTGGCCTCGTCCTTGAACGACGGACGAGGCGGTTGTTGGTCTTGGCGCATGAGAGATATTCCTTTCGAAATTCAACGGTTGGTCGCATTGAAATCGTTATTGCTGCGAGAACGTCACCGGCATCCACGTCTTGCCGGTGCATTGAAACGGACGGCCGCTCCGGATGGCGATCCCGTCAACGAGCAGACCGTTCTCAAGTCCGCCGGTACGCAGGTACGCGAATTCGCTCGGCTCCACGTCGTACTGGAGCGATTCCGAAAACCCGCTGGAAGTCTGCTGGGAGGATGGGCCGATCCCGGCCATCGCGGCCCAATCGACGCCGCCCGGTCCTTGCGAACAACTACTATTGCCCAACAGGCGGTAATTCTTTCCGATCAAATTGCTGGCCCACTCGGCCGTGCCGTTGTCCGAGGTGGCGTGGATCACCTTCGTCGAGAGGTTGGCGAAGAGCTGCTCGGCCAGGGCCTTTCCCATCGCCCCCGAGCCGAACGCTGTCTCGAAGCCCGAGACGGACTGGCTGATGAGGACATTGGCCACGCGGGAGGCTCGGCAGGTCGATGCGAAGAGCGCGTCAGCCTGCTGGCTGGCGAAGAACTGCGCCTCGTCGATGAAGATGAACGCCGGCGTGGTGTTCGCATCGACCGGACGGCGTTCCAGGTAGTTTTGCGTCATCATCTTCCAGACGAGTTGGCAGTAGAGCCCGACGTCGCCGTAAGTCTTCAGCGGAAGGTCAAGCACAATGACGGCGCCGTTGTCGATAGCCCTAGGCGAGAGGGACGTCCCCTGACTGTGAAGCTGATGTAACAGCCCGCGTTGAAATAAATCTGCCATGCCCGAGAACGTGGCAGCGATCGAGGACTGAGTGCGAGGTGCTAGGTTCGGAAAACCGTAACAGATGTAATTGAGGATCGCCTCGTAATCGTGTTGCTGGGACGGTGGCTTCGGCTGGGTGTCGAGGGCGTGAAGCAGTTGGAAGCACCAGTTCGACTCGCGCCATTTCGCCGACGCGACGTTGTCGGGAGTTCGCGGGAGCACAGAAACCAGCCGGCAGAGGTCCGGGATCGAAACCCTTCCGGTCGCCAGGATCAGTAGGGAGATCAGGTTCCGGAGCAGTTCCTTGGTCGCCAGGTGGAAGAATTGGTTGTCGCCCTGAGCGTCTCCCTTACTGCCACCGTGACGGGAGCCGATAGACCCGATTTCCATGAATAGAGAGACGATGTTCTCGGTCAGGCCGACGTCTCCGCCCTGATACGTCACGAGTTCATCCAGAAAGTTAAAGGCGCAGTCCCGGCAGGTGTGATCGACGACCCGTAGGTCGGCGACCCGCTGGGTCATGCGGCAGTATTCCTGCCAAACGGGGAGTTCGCGTTTGACGCTGAGGACGAGGCCGCCATAGCCGGCGGAAAGCATCGAAAGGGCAAGCATCCGCGCCGTTACGCTGCTCTTCCCGCTACCCGTGCCGCCAAGACAGAGAAAACCGCAATAGGAATTGCCGATCGTGAAGACGTCACGACCGCGCTCGTCCCAGCGGAACAGCGGGGTATCCAACGCCCATCGCTCGCGTACCGGGTTCCGCCGATTGCGTAGCCAATCGAACATGCAGATACCTCCGTTGATTCCCGACGATCTGGCGACGACCGGTGTCATTCCGAAGTCTTGGCTTGAACCGCCGTGGGTTTCTGGGAGCGGATTTCGCGAGCCAGGTCGCACATGTCCGCGAAGCACTGGGCCGCTGTTTCCCCCAGCGTGCGAACAATGACGAACCGGATGACGCATTCCACCCACCGTCGTATTGAATCGATGAAGCGAGCGAGCTGGCGCATGTCGTGGTCCCTCCAATGAGTTGTGTCTCCACCTCATAATTGCATTTTGGAGGCCAATTCTTTCAATGCTGTTCTTCGAACGGCTCGATGTGCTACCCGATGTAGGCGAGTCGAAGTGTGGCTCGAATCAACGATGTTGATCCTCAGTTCAAGGCGACCACAAAACCCTTGCGCAAATGGCGCCGGAGTCCTACGTTTGGCGAGTGAAACGACGTACTGATCCCCATCAGCTCAACATTGATTGGGGACGGTCGACGACCTCCGGCCCGGCCGCCCCAGATCTTTCTGCGGAAACTCCAACGACAGCATCTCCGGAGGGGTCTCTGGTCATGCCGCGGCTGGCATCGGAGTCGCCGCTGGTGCAAAGGCTGCCGTGGGACTTTCGTAGTACCTTTCCCGCGCCGACCGAGCAGGCCTTGGCGGCCGGCGTCGTCCGCAAAGAGGACGCTCATCCCGACAACGTCCGCGCGATCCACGAGGAGCACGCCCGCGAGTCACTTTCAGTCCTGCATGATCTGGACGCCGTCTGCGATGCACGTCGCCAGAGGGTTGATCCCGCCACCGGCAAGCCGCCCCGAACGCATGCGGCTCGGGAAAGGCTGCGGCGATTCTTTGAAACCGAACCGGCACGGCTGGAGCGATCGTTCGCTTCACTAATGGGGGTGTACGAGGATGCGTTCGGCACCGATGCGACCGTGTCGTTTGAGAAAGCGCTTCGCGCTTGGCATGCCAGCATCAAGGTTGAAATGGAAAGCGCGATCCGATCTAACGCTGAACTGGAGCCAATAACATCGCGGCCGGCAGATCATGGCCGAAGAATCAGTTCCCGAATGCCCGTCCCAAAGCCGTTGCAGGACGCCGTCGCTGCCGGTCGCTTTGGCAAGGAGGACGACGGGTGCCCCGTTCGGCCAAGCCCGGAGGAAGTGCGGGCGATCACCGAGCGTCATGCCGAGAAGATCGCGGACCTGATGGCACTCGCGCAACGTCGATCGAATACGCCCGCGGAATCGGAGAAACTGGTTGTCGAGATACAGTCAGCGATTTCCGCGTACATCGAGGATTTCGGCGAGCACGCCGCCAAGCAATTAGAAGCCTGCGCACGACGACAAGTCGCCCTCGTTGCTGGAAGCCCGTCGCGTAAGAGCCGATGAAGTCCGTTCGACCGCTGGAATCATCCGCACCTAGTACGTGGCGAAGAACGACGCCGATTTCTCGGGGTTGCGACCGCGGCGGTCGTAGAGTTTGGTCGTCGTCGGATCGGCATGGCCGACGTCCCGTTGTACATCTTCGAGACTGGCACCCTTTTCCAGCGCGGTCGTGATGAATGTGGCGCGCATCGAGTGAGCACTATACCCGTCATCCAATCCGACCGAAGTGGCATATTTACGCAGAACACGGTCCATCGTTTCCGGGTGCAGGTGGCGCCGCAGGCTCGCGACTCTCCCGTCGGGCTCTCTCGGCCCGATCGGGCGAAAGAGTGGGCCGTCACGATCATCGCCGTGGCCGGCCGAGTCGAGGTAGGCCGCGAGCCGCTGAGTCGTTTGCGGGTTAATTGCCAACGAGAGATCCTCGCCACCCTTGCGGATGAAGTGCAGCGACTTGTAGCCCGCGTCGGTATGAAAGTCCCGCACCAGCAAGCCGGCGATCTCCGATCGACGCGGCCCGGCTTGGAATCCGACCGACAGAATCGCACGATCGCGAAGGCCGCGTAGAAAAGTCGTATCAGGCGCATCGAGGATCATCCGCGCCTCGACTGGCGAGAACGCCCGCGTCGTTCCCTGCTGGCGGTTGACGCGCGGGCGTTTCACGTCGCGCACCGGATTACTGTCGACAACGCGATGCACGACAAGATGCCCGAACAATGACGATAACGCGGACAACCGGCGGCGGATAGTGCGCGGTTTCGCGCCCTCTTCCGTCATGCGATTCTGCCATCCGACGATTGCGGCGCGGCCGACTTTGCGGAAGTCGGACGTGTCGCGGAGATTCATCGTCGCGATGAAGTGCTCGACGTCTTGCTTGTACGCGCGTCGCGTGTGCGGCGAAAGTTGCCCGGCAAGCCAGATCTCTTCCTCGGGAATGCTTCGGAGTATATCGAGTACCGCGACCTCACCCCTCGATTCAGTGACAACTGTTAACGTTTGCCCGTTCCCACTCCCTTTGACCATATACCCTCCCCACATCACGTGATAAACCGGATTATCGCGCATAAAGCAATCGAATTTTTATCGCCGCTAAATCGCTTGACTGTTTCCTAACAACAATGGGCAATACACCGGGGAGCTAGGTAATGCGACAGGGACAGTTCAAACACTACAATTGTTTGCTTAAAGACCTCAGGCGGCCCGACAAGCCACATAGAGCATCTGGTCAGCGCCGCCGAAATCCCCGGGCAAGCGGCTCCTGACGCGGCGTGTCCTCGATCAGTGTCAGATCAAATAAAGATGGGGATGTGTAGGATTTGAATCGTCGCCCGGTTCGATCTCGTACCTCGACTCGGAAGCGGGTCGTATCCTCGTGCGCCGCATCTTGGAAATCCGCTAGTAGTGTGCCGGGAAGGCCTGTTTTCGGGCACCGTACGGCGAGCCCGAGGAGTCGTAAATGTTCGTTGACCCAAGACGCCAAGGCCTGTTTCTCCGCGAGCGAGTCCTGTGGCATTGCCGCTAGGTGATCATTAAGACTTCCCTGCAAAGTCGCGGCAAGTTCTGCTCTAAACGCGTGGTTGATCCGGGTCACCAACTTATAACGGCCGGCGAATTCCTCAGGCAAGGACGCGAACAATCTCTGCCGGATCGCAGCTTGCCACGGTTCCTGGTCTCCTGCCGCCTCGCCTGCCCAGTTGACCACAGATCCTACATCCCCAAGGATAATTTCCTTGAGTTTCCCACATGCCGCGGAAATGCGCAAGCGAAAGTCGCCGACCGTGGATGTTCGTTTTGGCCGGTAAGCTGGCGAATAAACTGCAAAAGAAGAAAGCCCTCCCCTCGTGGGTCGGGCTCTGGGGAGCAGTTGCAATCCTACACTCAAACCGGATGTATGGACGCGGAGAGCCCCTGAAGCATCTCAAACAACCGAAGTTTAGCGCGATTCAGACGGACGTATGGCGTGGACCCGCGACCCGTGCTTGCACTCGGCGGCAGGTCATCGTCGTCACCCATCGTGCCAAACTTCGCGTAGATGGCCTGCCGCAGCGGTACCGCCAACTGCCGAACTGCTCGGCGGACAAACCCTCGGAGTTCCCGTCGCATCGTCTCTCGCGCTGGATCAAGCGGTTGGTCCGCGAGATCCTCCCTGAGATGCTCGTTGCCCCGCATGTACTTCCGGCGTCCCATGCGGCACTGATTGCGGACCACTCCGGTGTAAAGCGATTCTAACGTTCCGCGTTTGCAATCGGTTTTTGCGGCAATATCCGCGACTAGGGCCATGACGATGACGTCGTGGGCGGCATCTTCGCAATCATAGACCGTCATTTTAGGTAGCTGGCGTCGCGCAACTCGGATAAGCCGATCGCGCAGGTGACTGCCGACGTTCGCGTTGAGGCTCATGACACTCTCCTCCCGGCATATCGGCCGGGTTTAAGCTTCGGTAACCTGCGTGGTGAAGACGCTCCACTATTCGCGTGTTACCAGGAGGTCGAGCCTAGATTGTGTTGTCGGGGTAGTCCCCCAGAGCTTGGCGGTGTGTCGGCGGTATCTTAGCGGGTTATACCGGTGCATCAGGCGCGCGACCGCCTTCGATGATTTGCGGATCTACGTCCTGGTGGAGGGTAGTTCCCTGGTGATAGCCGCCCCGCCCGCGAACGATCAACTTTTTTAGCCTTTGTGGCAAAAGCCTGTACGTCGATCGGACGAGCTCAGAATGCTCTTTCAAGAGAGCTTTAACCCCGCCTTTTATTTTGCCTGATGGAGGCGGATCCAGCAGCTCGCTATATGACCAGATCTTCCGAGGGGCGCTCATCAGCTTTTTGAGCATGATAGTGCCGTTTGGTGTCAGCCGCTTCTCAACCTCGCGACCGTCAATCAGAACGCGCCGCTCTGACACGAATAGTACTAAATGGACAGTCATCCCACCTCTATTTGGCAATTCTGATCTGCCCACGGGTGGGGCGTATTCTCCACCAGGGATGTGGGAGTCCGCGGTGGACGTAGCCGGGGTGTGCGACGAGCTTGTGTTTTCGATGTCGTATGGGAGCAACCTCGGGTCGAGCCCCGAGTGAATTTGCGCACGGCGTACGACCAATACGCCACGCGGCCCGTCGACGGTCTCCTTCCATTCGGGATGCACGCGCAAGTTCATGTCGCTGAGTTGAAAACCATCTGTCCCCAAGGGCCAACCCAGCACCTCGGCACGTTTCATGAGATGGTCCCTTTGACCAATGATGACGGCATAATCCCGCCATCGCCCCCTCCGCAACTCGCTGGTCATTCCCGAGTGTACCAAGCACCACGCCACGTCCGCATCGCCTGGGCAACCCGCCCCAAGGGCCTCCAGCACTTCCATGTCGTCCAACCCCCATTTACGACTTCCGGCTGCGTGGACCTCATCAAGCAATACACATTTTACCTCCTTGTCTGACGACGCCCAAGCCGCCAAGGCTCGAGCTGCTGTCGCCCTAATACCGCGCTCCTTCTCCTCGATCACAACCGAGCGTAAAAACTGCTTCACCTCTCCATTTTGGGACGCGATGTGAGGAAGAGACTGGAGGATGTACCTCTTAACGGAAAGACTGTTCCCATTGCCCGGAATTTCAAAGATCCCTTCCCCTTCCTCTGCCGCGCGAAATTGCGTTATGTCCAGTTTGCGCGGCGAAGCATCACGGTATTTCGCGATCAGTGCGCGAATAGCTACGTCCTCATTCCGCCCGGCCACCATCAGCGCATCAACCGCCGCGAAAATTTCCTCTTTTTGCGTCCTCCGCTCCAAAAATTGAGTGATCTCCGCCAGCGCGCGCACGTCATTTGGTGCCGAGATGGCCAGCGCGTGAATATATGACACCTGCAACTCGGTCCAAGCATATCTGTCTACATGCATCCGCGATATGATCACGTCCCGCACTTCTTCGTCCCGTGCAGCTATGTCGATCAACGCCGGTATTAGAAACGCGTCCATATTCCGTTGAAATTGTGGAAATGGCGCGCCGAGTATTCCTGCAATTTCTCTGGCAGCCTTCGCATCCCCAGGAGCAATGAACCGTAGCGCTTCGGCAATGAGGACGCTCGTGTAGCTGAGACCTGATAGCGGGCGCAGCATCGCGAGTAGCGCGTCCCTTGCGACGCGGTCACGCGGCGCGATTGCCGCCAGTGACCTAAGGAGATAACACGGAGTATCCTCGCCTCGTAGTCTGTCGATTAAAACGTTTCGCGCGACCGGGTCTCCTGGCGCGATCGCCACCAAGAGCTTAACGTACTCCTCTTCACCCATCTTCTCTATGAGGCCGAGGTTCCTGGTCACCCTGTCTCGAATTGCCCTGTTGCCGTGTACGGCCTCCTTCAATTCGTCTTCCTTCTTCCAGATCCTATCCTCGCCTCCGTCAGTTAAAAACTCCTTGTTACCAGTGACATCGGCAACCAAATTCGCAAGCAGCACAAGCGTACGTGGCGCGAGCCCACTTAAGGTGAATTCATTGCGGAGAACCTCTAGGTGCGATTCCCACGGCAAAACTCGGCTCCTCAGCAAGGATGACCAAGCCCATCTCGAAGCTTCGATAACCCCCGACGAGTCGAATTTCTTAACGGTAGGGATTTGTGACACTTCAGGTGCTTTGCCGTCACCGTTGCAAGTAGGCAATTGCTGAGAAAAGATTCGAAAACGTTGCTGAAGTGTTCCGAAGAGGTCGTCGAACGGGGCGAACGCCTCCGATCCCGCATAACCGGATACGTGTCGATCAACCCATGTTGCTATTCCAACGGCGAGCTTTGGCCGGTCCCGACACAACGAGCTGGATAGCGATACAAGCATCGTATCCTCATCGAGATGCCACACGTGGCGTGAGAAAAACTCTATGATCGATCGTTCCACTGTGCTCCCGCGCGGTGGCGCAGTCCCGAACGCCCCGTTGCGCGCAATACCCTCCCCAGCGAGGAACTCGGCGATGAGTCGGTTTGCAAACGAATAGGTTACGCGTCGACCGCCCAAGCCGTGACGGAACATCAGACCGCTGTGTCTCGCCAACTCATCCAGTAAATCTGCCGGCACGCCGGTTGGAAAGCCAGCATCCGTAGTCTCGAAGCGGAAGCCTCGCTCACATGCAAATGCTGCCAAGCGAGATAGAATCCTTAGGCCTCGTTGTGGGTCAATGTTTCGGCGCGCCAAAAGGTCCATCGTTAATTGCCTGACGACTTCGGAGGGTTCTGCGGGAAGCGCGATCTTTTGATGTTCCCAGAGCCAGCACAGCCCCGATAAGCAAAACGGATTTTGCAGAAGCTCTTGAAGAAGTGGCTGCGATTCTACGATTTCAGACAGGAGCTTTTTGCCGCGGTCGACGTTCCCGATATGTCGAAAATACGTCGTAATATAAAATTCAACATCGTCGTGGGAAATCGGCATCAGTCGATAGCGATTCGCTGCCGGAAACGACGGGCCGAGCACGTTTCCAAGTGAGGTCTCTCGACCCAAAAGTGCAAGCGAACACCGGCGGCAGGACTCGCCATTCAGAAGTCGGTCTAGCTGATGGTCGATTGCCGGCCTTATCTGCGGTGCTACTTCGTCTAGACCGTCAAGCACCAGCAGTAAGTGCCCGCCATGCAGCAACTTTCTTCGTAGGCTTGGTCTGGCAATCAGTAGGTCGTGGAAGGCTTCTGCCAGGATGTCACCGGTCCGACCCAGTGCAGCCAAAGAGCAGTAAATCGGAATTAAACCTTGGGTTCGGTCAGGTGAATTTAGGAACTCGTCTGCTGCTCCCAAGGCAAGCCGGCGCGCGAACTCCGTCTTGCCAGTACCGCCTTCGCCGGTAACAAAGATGCGTCGCGCCGACAACCCAGACCGCAACGATTCACGAACCTGCTCCTCGTGTTCCGTCCCCGCGGCTGGATCGAAGCCTAGCGGTCGCTCGCTGACTGCGGCCACCTGCTCGGCGTAGTGACTAATAAGGCTCCGGGCTATTCGGCCACTTCGTGGCAGCACCGTGCGTCCGTTTTCAGCGTCTGCGATACCGAAAAGGTAAATGTCACCGAAGCGCGAGACACACTGACGACAATACTCGATCAGGACGTCCATTTCGGCGGTTGTAATGGCGACCGGCATTGCCTGCCTTAACACGTTAACGGGTGATTCGCGTAAATGTGGTGTTTGTGAGCCTACGTCTATCCTATCGATTCGACAACCGTTTCCGCTGGATGTTCCTTGGACAACGCTAGTTCGACGGCCTGCCGGACCCATGGCACTCGGTGGCGAACGATGCCTTCGAAGAGCCGAACATTGGGTCGGACTTCGCCATTCAGGTTACGCCCCATAATCCGGACTTGGCGGCCTCCGACGATGAGCGTAATACCAACGGACGGGTCGAATTCGATCCGCTCCAGCCAACTGTAACTGACGGCCAAGATGTTGCCATCCTTCTTCCGAAGTTCCAGCATCATCGCCCGCTCGCGCACGCCGCGGAGCCAGCCGAAGGAGCCGAGGTCGTCGGCGTACTCCTCATGGTCGACGGGCTCGCCGGCGGTGCGTCGCATCCCACCTTCGGCGATGCGGCCGATGTACTTGTCCAAGACGCCGCTATCGCTCATGGGCCACCTCCTCCCGCCATTGGTCGGACCGTTCCACCTCACGGTCCGGAATGCGCGATTCCCTCTCCGAAGCCCGCGCGATGCGTGCGCGATGCTCCTGTGTCGAAACGAACTCCGTCGCGCTTAGCCGATCGTCCGTCCGACTGATGGCCTCAAGCAGGGCGGCCTTGTCGTCCGTGTAGACGGTGATCCCTTCCCTTCCCCGCGACGAGGAGACGTAAAACTGCTCCTGAGAGGAGGCCGGGAACGACTCGGAAGATTGCCCCACCAGCACCCGGTCCACCGTTTTTCCCTGGCTGGCGTGACTGGTCACGACGTAGCCGTGCGCCAGGTGCCCCCAGTCCTTCGCGATCGTCTGCCCGTTCTCGGTGATAATGTCGCCGTCGGGAGTAAAGCCGCGGACCCGGATCAAGTCGCCGTTGTTCAGCCGCTGCCGACCGCCGGCCGTGCGCCCGTTTTTCGTCACCCGCAGCACGTCCCCAGGCGCGACGGCGAGCGTGCCCGCGCGGTAGGCTCGGAATCGCGCGGATTGATCCAGCGGCAGGGCGGCGTCTCCGACCGCGACCCGCTGTCCCTTCCGGTATCCCTTGGCGTTCTGGTAGAACTCCAGCACATGCCCGGGACGATAATTGATGCGGTCGGCACGATCGGCTTCGGTCATGTCCATCCCTTCCAGCGTCATGATCGTCCACTCCCGGCTGCCGATCTTCGCCGCCTGCTTCAGCGCCGACCGGATCTCTCGCGTGATCCGATCCCCCTCCCGGTGCGTCGGCGAGACGACCAGCGCCGTCTTGCCCGCCGTAACTGTCTTGACATAGTCGGCCGCAAGCACTTTGTACCGCTCGCTCTCCTGCACCTCCCGCACCCACCCGAGCTGGTCCAACTGGCGGAAACCGTCCTCGACCCGTCCCTCGCTCAGCGCCCGCACTGCCTGCTTGTATTCACCCTTCTGCCGCTGGATCTCCTTTATCTCTGATGAGACCAGCCCCGCCTCCGTTTCCAGTAGCCGGAGCGCAGCGCCCCGCTCTACCGATCCGTGCTGTCGCCGGTCGCCGGACAGAACAACACGTGCATCGAGTCTCCGGGCGAGATCGAACACGTCACTCATCGTCTTCGTACCTAATAATCCCGCTTCGTCGACCCAGAGGACGTTGCGCCTGACTTGCTCCTGGAGTTTTTTGTCCACGAGCAAACGCGCGACCGTCTCGGCCTTGTTAAACCCTTCCTTCCGGAGCACTCCACGGCTCGCGTCGGCCGAGGGCGCGAAGGCGAAGACGCGTTTGCCGTTCTCTTCGATGGCCTGTGCGGTCTCTTTCATCATCCACGTCTTCCCCACGCCGGCGGCACCGCGGACCAAGATCACACGATCGGGGGAGTTCAACACGTGCAGCACGGCCCGACGCTGTCCATCGTTCAGGTCCGTGTTGCGGAATCGGTGGTCGCCGCGACCGCCCAGATGCCGGCAGGTTCCCCTTCCCTCTCGCCCGAACGCGATCATCCGCCCCTCCTCTGCGAGGACCGCCGGCGTCGTCACCAGCCGTCGACCATCCCGTTCCGCGGTCATCAGACCCCGGCTATGGAGTTCTTTGAGAACCGAGTCCATGGACGCCTTGCCTATGGATCGCTTCATCGCCTCGCCCAGCAGCTTCCGCTCAGGAAGGACGGACTGGCGCTCAAAGCAGTGCTGTGTCGCCCGGTCCATCGCTTCGCGGGTAATCACAACATCCTCGCCGATCGCTTGGCCGCCGACCTGTCGGGTGGCCCGGTCCACGCTCGATTGCTCGTCGGCAGTCAGTCGCGCCGCCCAGAGGTCGCGCAATTCCTCCATCGAAAGCGTCTTCTGCTTCCGCTCCCGAGTCTTCGCCCCCAGTCCGTCCTTCTCCCGCGGATCGTGGATCCCCCGCTCCTTGGCTTCCTGCTCGATGGCGGCTGTTCGCCGGGAGAATTTGTCGATCGTCTCCTTGGAAATGCCGGCGACCTCCCAGCCGGTCCGGGTGCGCTCGACAGGCACCCCCAGCTCCGCTAGGTTCCGGGCCATTCGGGAATGAAAGACTGCCTCGAAGTACGGCGCATCCCGCTTCAACCCCGCGAACTGCCCTGCCTTCCACCGATCCTCCACCGAGTCGAAGGTGCTGTTGAACACGAAACAGTGGGCATGCAGGTGCGGGTCCGGTTCGCCATTCACGGGTCTCGACGTGAAGTGCACAAACTCGCCCCAGACCATGTTCCCGGTCGTGCGGTCGGCGTTGCGTCCGTCGGACCGGACGCGGGTCTGCATCTCCGCTTCCATATCATGCATGGTCCGGTCGACCGCATCGCGGAAGGCATTGAGGATGCGCTCGTCCCGCGTCAGGCCGTAGAGCAGCGATAAGCTCTTGGGAACATGGAAGTTGAAGTCATAGCCGACGCGGCGCTGGTCCTTGTGCCGGACCGTCAGGGGCCAGCCCGTTCCGGGGTGAACGTTGTCACAGAGGGCCTCCCAGTCCGCTTTGTCGATGTCGCCGGAGAGGCCGAGGCGATCGGCCCCTTTGCCCCGCCACTGGCCGATGAGTTCCTGACCCTCGGTGTAGTAGTCCGAAGTTGAGTAATAGCTCTTCGCCCCACCGGGGGACGCGTTCTGGATGATGCGGAGCATGGTCCCCTCCCTCAAAGCACGTCCCGGGTGTCCCGTCAACCGCGTTCACGACGGCGTTTCAAAGGAGGACACCGGCAGTGGCGGGATCACTTCCGCAAGAGGGTCCGTGCGAGGCCAAGGGCGCCACACGGGAGCGCCAGGACGGGGGAGAGCGGGCCGGGGATCGCGGTCAGCAGGCCGAGGACAAGGGCCTTTGTGAGGGCCGCGTCGTGATCGTCACCGTAGTCCCGCCTCTGGATGCGGTACGTGATCAGGCCCAGCACGCCGGCGACGGCGACGCTCAGCGGGAGCAGCAGGCCGAGGCTGATTGTCTCCCCGCCGAAGAGCAGGACGTCGATCAGCATGAGCAGGACGGCGGCGCGGGGGTGCAGTCCGAACAATTGGGCGATGCCGCGGGTCATGGGCGTGCCGACGACAGGCCGTTTCGAGTCAGGGTGCTGGGTCATACGACGTAACTCCGATCAAAGGACGACGGGTTCCGCGTCCGGCGACGCGTACATCCGTAATTGCCTTGGCGCGCCCGAATCTTTCACACTCACTGGAGCTCTTTTCCGCGCCAGCGGCTCAGAACGAGACATCAATGAATGTGGGCCGCCAGCGGCACGGGACAATCCTCCCGTCTAAATCAGCCGTTCAACTCATACCAATTTGATCCACCCCGGCTTCGATATTCCCCGCGGATGTATCAAGAAATCTTGGCTCGCCCCGTTCCCGTGCGCGCGATGGTTTTGGATTCGCCTGCGGACATGCGGGCGATCCCCTTCACGCGTGGGTCAGACGCGCACCACACGGCCGATTCGATGGGCACGCTAAAGCCGTCGCCGGGCCAGTCAAGCTGCCAAGACGGTTTCCCTGCGGGAGCCTCCGTCTTTCGCCGTGACTGGTGCGCTGCGCCCCGGACTTGTCCGGCTTTGTTCCACGTGCCATCAGGCCGCGACGGGCGCGGTCGGATCACTCAAAACCGAAGGAGAACCACACCATGACCAATAACAATCCCAACACCACCACGGCGCCAAAGACCCCGAGCCACCTCGTCTACCACGTCCGCGAGGGAAAAAACGCCAAGGTGTTCTGGACCAGAATCGGGTCCGCCTGGGCCCACGGCGACGGCAAAGGCTTCAACGCCCAGCTCGACGTCGTCCCGCTCGACGGCCGCGTCACGCTCCGCGTCGCTTCCGAGAAGAAGGAGTAATCCACCACCGGGCGGGTTGCGAGACCCGCCCTCACCTCACGATCTAACAACTACAGGAGCATTCACCATGACCGCAACCGCCCAATACAAAGTCCTCATGCACTCCGACCTGGTCGATCAATTCGATCACTGCTTCAGCCCCTTTGACGGCATCAGCGCCATCGACGACTTGTTCCTCGGCCTGCCGCAGGTACACAGTTCCCGAAAGGGAAAACGCCGCGAGGGCCGCACGGTTCCCAAAACGCTCAAGACGTATCGTGCGCGCCTCAACTGGTGCGGGATGGTTGTCCTCTACGTCGAGGTCCGCGACGAACTGCACGTCCTCGATTTCGGGTTCATCGAGGGCTCGCCTGCCGCGGACGCTGGCCAGGAGAATGGCGTCATCCTTCCCCGGATACACGATCCGGCCCGGAGCGAACCATGACGCTCCGGACGGATCAAACGCTTGTACGTGTGGGTCGAGCCATACCAATCTTCGATTTACATATCGAAAAAACTGAGGCATGCTGGGGCGAAGTACATCGCTTAGCAGTCATGGGAGGGAATGATTATGGGGTTATCCGTTCAAGACATCGCCGCGCTGTCACCGGTCCAGAAGATGGACCTGGCCGACGTGCTTTACGACGTGGCCCAGCAGGAGATTGAGGCCCTGGCGGCCCCGCTCACGGACATACAAAAGAATGAGCTCGACCGCCGGCTAGCCGCCGCTGATCGCGGCGAACTGGTCGGCGAGCCTTGGGAAGCGGTCTTCGAACGCCTCCGACGGGAGCCGTGATCCCGGCATCGCTCCCGCTAACCATTCTTCCGCCGGCGGCGGACGAATTGCGTCAGGCGATGCGGTGGTACGACGGCCAGGCCCGCGGGCTAGGCCGCGTCTTTCTGGCCGAGGCGAACCAACAGGTCCGCCGAATCATGCAGTTTCCGGAAGCGTACCCCGTCTTGGTGTCGGCTTGTCGCCGGGCCGCCCTGCACCGTTTTCCTTATGCGATCTGGTACCGAGTGCTACCTGCCACCGTTGAGGTCGTGGCCGTGTTTGACACTCGCGGTGATCCGGAACGGATCGGGTTTCGGGTCGAGGCGCTCCCCTGAACGAATCTCAATATCAATAGATCCGTTCCGATTCACCGGCGTGACGGACATAACCGATGTCGGGTATAAGCCCCTCCCATGCCGAACCTCGCTAACGTCCTCAATGAACAGATCGGGCGCGTTGCCAACCGCCACATCCGCCGCCAGGGGAAGGTCGTTCGGAAGCTGCTCGCGCAGCACCGCCGCGACATCGCGTCGATCCGTCGGCAGTTGGCCGCGGTACTAAAGGCCGTCTCGGCTCTGCAACGTCAGCAACGCCGTGGCGGTGCCGGCCTTCATGCCGCTTCATCCAAAGTCGTTGATGAGACCAACGGCCTTCGGTTCCGAGCCGACGGACTCAAGACGCACCGGGCCAAGCTCGGGATCTCCGCCCTCGATTACGGAAAGCTCGTGGGCGTCTCCGGTCTGACGATCTACCACTGGGAATCAAAGAAGGCCAAGCCCCGCAGGGCACAGCTCGCCAAACTCGTCGCAGTCCGCGGCCTCGGTAAACGCGAGGCCGTCAAGCGACTGGACGAGATGAAATAGACGGCGCTCGCTTCGCGCGCTCGTCCATCCGTCATTTAACTTGCTGATCCTGAACCAAGGCCCCCGCCTTGGTTCTTTCGTTTGAAGGGGTATCGGGGAAAGAAGGTCCGGCCGTGGGCCGTGTATCAAAACCCGCCTGAAACTCATTGTCGGCAGATTGTAGCGCCCGTGCTCGCCGTCAAGGTCTGCCCGCTGCGCGGGTCCCTCCTCCGGAACCTCCACCTTGACCGCTGCGCGCGAGCGCTAAGCCCCTCCTTCATTCCGGTCAGGCGGGCGTGTGGGTGTTCCACACCACCCCAAAGACCATTTGAAGGAGTTAAGGCCATGTCGTTCGATCTATACCAATCCGTCACCGACCAGATTATCGCCATGCTGGATAAGGGTGTGGTCCCATGGCGGTCCCCGATTCTCGGCAGTGCATCTGCCGGGCACCCGAAGAACTTGGAGAGCACCAAGCCCTATCGCGGGGTGAACGTCTTCCTGCTGGCGTTCACGGCGTGGGCTCAAGGATACGGCTCCTCATACTGGATGACGTACAACCAAGCGAAGGCTAAGGGAGGAACCGTCAAGAAGGGGGAGAAGGCGTCCATGGTCGTCTTCTGGAAGCAGTACGAGACCAAGGACAGGGAGACCGGTGAGCCGGCGAAAGTGCCGGTGCTTCGCTATTACAACGTCTTTAACGCCGAGCAATGCGATGGGATCACGGCACCGGACATAGTGCCCTTCGAGCTAAACGTATTCGACCCGATCCAAGCCGCCGAGGCGATCGTCAAAGGTTACGCCGACGGCCCCGCCGTCGAGCATGGTGGGTCAAAGGCGTTCTATCGCCCCCTCCTCGACTCCGTCCGTCTGCCCGAGCCGTCCCGGTTCACTTCCGCCGAGGAATACTACTCCACCCTCTTTCACGAGCTGTCCCACTCCACCGGCCATGGCAAACGGCTGGATCGCGGCTTGGACACGGACCCTGCCCCGTTTGGCTCCTCGGACTATTCGAAGGAGGAACTGGTCGCGGAGACCGCAGCTGCGTACCTGTGCGGTCATGCAGGCATCGCGCCCGCCGTGATCAAGAACCAAGCCGCTTATCTCCACGGGTGGCTCCAGCAACTCAAGTCAGACAAGCGATTGATCGTCACGACCGCCGGTGCGGGTCAGAGGGCGGCGGATTGGATTCGCGGCGAGCGGCAATGCGCGGAACGTTGATCGGGACCGGTACCGTCACAATTATATCAAGCAAAGGCGGCAGACCATCACATGGTTTGCCGCCTTTGCTTTTTATGGGCTATCTGGCCGCCAAGGCACTTGCCTGTGATGGTCAATGATGACGACGGCGCCTCGAAGACATCGAATTGCACGCCATTACCGTGCCGATCCCTAGCGTCAGGGTTGGTTCAGGGATCGATTCGATGACGAAGGAGGTCCCATTCGCACCGATTAAACCGTGGCCTGCATAATCGCTTTTTAACCTGCCCCGGCCCGAGTCGGTATCGACCACGAAGATTTGTGTTCCCGCCACTCCGTACAGGACACCGTCATCGCCGGTCGCGAGTCCGTATACGTTGTTGAAGCCGATCGGGCCGACCTCGACCCCGCTCGGCGTCGGGCCAAGGGAGATTTTGACCAAGTAATTGCCCGTATCACTGAGATAAAGCGCTCCGGCATTAAATGCGAGATCACCGGCGGAACTGAAGCCGGTGCTGCCGATGCTTGTCGCGGCACCGGTCGTTGTATTCACCGTGTAAAGCAATGGCGTGGTGGCGCTGGACGCGTACAAGACGCCAGTTGTGCTGAACACCAACGCGTTGCCCTGGGGAATCCCGGTCGGTCCGACGAGCGTTGCTACGCCCGTCGCGGTATTTACCTTAAACAGGTTGTTGAACCCGATTCCCCATAGTGTTCCCCCCCGATCAAAGGCGATGTCGGTCAAGGCTACCCCGGCATTGCCAACGTACGTCACGGCCCCAGTTTGCACATCGACTTTGCCGATCCCTCCCTGCTCGTCATCGATCCAGAGAATTGGACTGGCGACTGCCGACGCCGACAGCGCCAGGACCGTTGCAACGGCGAGACGGAAACGCAACGCGGCTAGCGAGATTTGGTGGCTCATATCTTTCTCCTGAAGCATTTTGGATTGGCAGGACGGCACGGGAACCCTTTCCCGCCGCCTGTTGTCGGAAGGTAGCAACAATTTCGAGCCGCGTTGGCCGCTTCCGACCGGTCGACAACGTGAGATGGCCGAGAAATCGATCCGCGCGGACCCGCGCGGATCGATTTCGGCAGCAAAAAAAATTTTGCATTTTTCTTTCGGATCACCCGCGCGAGGCGCGCGGATCGAGGCCAGGTCGTCGGGTTCGTTCCAATGCGAGACATTCATTCGCTTCGCGTTAAGTCGATCGTGACATTGGCAGCGGATCGCGCTATACGCGAAGGATGACCACATATTCACCCAATCCCATCCGTGTCGCGTCGCTGGCCCAGGACATGGCCCGCCGTACGGACGGTGTTGATGGAATGGTGTTTAATAAAGTCGCATTGGTTTGCATGGGGACGATGGCGGTGGCGAGCGTTCTGTCCGTCCTTCACCCGCTGCTCAGGGACCTGAACCGGAAGCACGACCGTCAGTCGAGCAGAGGCGGTCGTTAGGCTTCGAATCTCGTCCCTCATCCGACGTGTCAGACCACTATTACCCCCTTCAATTTGGCGCCGGTTTGTGCTCCATTTTGACACACCTTTACCTAAGTTAAGCGACTGAACTGGCTCGAATTTCTCGAATCATCGGAAATGCATTTATTCTGTCAGACATCTCCCCTAAGCAGTGCTTAGGCAGTTTTGTACCGTGCAAATGCGACGAATCGTAAGTACGACGATCCGTGAATCCGGATGGTCACACAGACGTGAATACGACGATGTCGGAATTCGCAAACACGATTCATCGTGTCGTCGCAAATGAGTGTTTGACCGTTCCCGTAGATACTGCTAATCGTGGAATCGTCATTCAGCAGAATCGTATTTCAGGGGGATAAGGGATGATCATCGCGTTCTTGAATCAGAAGGGTGGCGTCGGCAAAACGACTCTCGCCGTGCATGTCGCCGACGCGTTGGCCCGACGCAAGAAATGCGTCCTGCTTGTGGATGCCGACCCGCAGGGATCGGCCTTGGATTGGGCGGCGTCGCGCAAGGGAGAGCCCCTTTTCCCGGTCGCCGGACTGCCGCGCGCATCCATCCATAAAGAACTGCCGGTGCTCGCCAAGGGATATGACTTCGTCCTGATCGACGGTCCACCGCGAGTCTATGAGGTAGCCAGGTCTGCCATTATGGCTAGTGATCTTGTCCTGATTCCAGTGCAGCCGTCCCCATACGATGTGTGGGCAGCCAAGGAGATCGTCGACCTCCTTCGCGAGGCTTCCGTCTATAAGCCGACCCTGAAATCCGCATTTGCGATCAATCGTAAAATCGTAAATACGGCACTGGGTAGGGACGTCGTCGAGGCGTTAGCCGAGTACCCGATCCCAGTGCTCAAGACCGCGATCTGTCAGCGGGTGGCACTGGCCGAATCTGCCGGCCAGGGTCAGACCGTCTTCGAGACGGCCCCCGACAATCCTGCCGTACGGGAGTTGATCGCCCTGGTCGACGACATTCTGGAGTACGGAGCATGAAGAAAGTTAGTTTCAGCTCCAAGCCGTCGGCCGAGGCAACCAGCCGATTATCACCGGACCGGTGGGTAAATGATCACGACGCGACGACCGAATCGACGAAGCGGCTAACGATTGACGTGCCGCAAAGTCTTCACACCCGGGTGAAGAGCCAGTGCGCTCTTCAAGGGTTACAGATGGCCGATGTCGTCCGCGAGATGCTCGAACGCCGATTCCCGGCGGAAGAGGGTCGTCTATCATTGCCGGAGACACGGAAAGACGATCCATCGTAAATGCGGGGAATCGTATTTGCAGAACTCTGTATTTACAGACCGCCAAGAAGTGCTTGTCGGGTTATGTTGAAGTGAACTAAGGTGCTTGCTTAAAGAGTTAATCAAATAGGCGAGGGGCAGCAGATGACAGGGAATTTGCCGGCGGGAGCTACGCTGACTCGCCATCAACGACGGCTGATCGAGACGTCTGCTGCCATCCGCAGTGATCCTCCAGGCCGGATCAACTTCCTTCATACCGTTCAGTGCCAGTGTGGTATCCCGTACCGGAATCCCGGTGATGACGTCCGTGAGTGGGACCGGAAGCAGGGGGTTGCGTCCCTGCGCATCGAAGCCGGCTCGGCAATGGACCCGTATACCGGCGAATTCGTGAAACAGGGCCTGCCTTACGGCGAAAAACCTCGGTTGGTCCTGATACATCTGGCTACGGAAGCCGTTCGCAACCGATCTCCCATCGTGGACGTTGAAGGATCGATGACCGCCTTTGCCCGGTCTCTTGGCCTGGAAACCAATGGACAGCAGCTTCGGTCCCTGAAAGACCAACTGACGCGACTGGCGTCAGCGACGATTCGCTTGGGCGTGGTGGAAGAGGGGAGGGCGGTTCAGGTCAACACCCAGTTTGTCAGTGCGTTTGACCTGTGGTTCCCTAAGCATCCAGACCAGCGTGCTCTCTGGCCTTCGACCGTTCGCCTCAGCGAGGAGTATTACCAAACCCTTGGTCAGCATGCAGTTCCGCTCGATCATCGCGCCATAGCCGCTTTATCCTCGTCCTCTATGGCACTGGATATTTACGTCTGGCTGGCACAGCGGCTTTATCGGGTGCCATCGAATAAGCCGCAATTCATCGGCTGGGCGTCGCTCCATGACCAGTTTGGGCAGGGATTTGCTCGGATTCGGGACTTTCGCCGTAGCTTTCTTCAGACGTTGCGACATGTTAATGCTACTTACCCGACCGCCAAGCTCGCGGCGGATGAAAGAGGACTTACTCTTACGCATAGCCCGCCGCCGGTAGGATCTCGATCGGGCGGTAAGGTGTTGTTGTCCTAGAAGTGCCGTGATCGGCACGGTCTAGGAAGCCCGTACAGCAGGTTTACTCCTTATGGGCTACATAGGTAGCGGGATGGATTGATAACCCCTCTCAAACCCCTTCCTATTCATTTTACGCACCATGTCCGACTGGCTTGAGACTCTTCCCTTGAATGCAATCCTTAGAGTAAGCATAGCTCCGATTGGCAATCCAGCTCCCTGCGGGTTATCCATCGAAACAAGGCCGACAACTACAGGTAAGAAACTAATAGGTATTTATTATAGGTTTGGGCGACCAAGTTACCGTCCTGAGACGCGCGGTTTCCATGAGTAGCTGCGACCAACTTACCGTGGGCGGCGCGACCAGGTTGCCGTGGATAAACTGGCTCATCTCTCTGCTTATCCACAACGCATCTCTGCTCAAAGGGGCGCGACTAACTTACCGTGGCTGCATCGGTGACATTGCGCGGAAGCTTAAGCCGTGAAAATCGGTAATCGGTGAAATTTACAGTGCCGGGCGTGATCGTATTGTCATCCGCACCGCGACCAAGATACCGTTCATGTTGTGTGCCATTTCAGTACGTTCCAAGATCATAACGCGACCACGGATTTTCATCATCGGAATTGCCTCGTTGCGTCTCGATCGCAGGTACTAGGGGTGTGTCAGCCGTTGAAATGCGGGAGTCGCTTTCTGTCCCGGACACGGTGCCAAACCGGTAGTTTCCGCCTTCGTGCACGGAATAATGGCACGTCACATAGGATGACACAGTTGTGCAGGGCGTCTGTCCCTCCCATTTTAACGTGGCGCACGTGGTGGTTTGCGCGCCCTCCCCAAATTGGTGATCGGCCTTCCCGGCATTGCCCGACCGCGAAATATGAGACCGACAGCTCCCACACCGATTCTTTTGACGGAGTAGGGCTTGTAGTTGCGTTGCGCGGCTGAAATTGCTTAGTCTTTGCATCATAACGGTTCCCATCTATCACGTTCCGTTGGCCGGCCGGAGCAGCGCCAGTCGCTGCTCTGGCCACCGTTTCCATTCCGGCCTGGTTTCGCGTTCCACGGGGCGTTGGAGCACGTCACGGACGTCCGGCCCACGGTCCCCTTGCCGTACCCGGGCGCGGATCAGGTTCCCGAGGTAGCGATCGTCATCGGGGCCGAAGTCGGTCGCTTGGACGTAGGACTAAATCGCCTCGTCGAATTTGCCGACCGATTCGAGTACCAACCCTAGGTTGTTCTTGGGCTCCGGTCGGTTTGGCTTGAGTCTGGCCACGTCCGGTACCCCCGCCCCAACCAAACCATTGTTACACCCGGCGGGCGTGCCATAAGCTGCCGCCGACGAAGCCAACGCCCGTCGCGGCGGCGATGACTTCGACGACCGTGAATCAAGTCCACGTTGCCACTGAACTCAACGCTCATTGAGCGCACCGCCACTCAAGAAACCAAGAGGTCGTCATAAACCGCAATGGAGCTGTGTCGGCCGTTCGAATGCGCCTTACGACCCGTTATTCGATGACGATGCGAATGTGGTAGTTGTTGAAATCCAAGGGAAACTAAGGCGAGACGGATATCCTTAAATCGTTCTAACTAGAATTACGAAGGCAGCATCGCTTGTACTTTTTGCCAGATCCGCACGGGCAAAGATCATTTCTCCCGATCTTTTGTTTGAGCTGCCATCGTGACTCTAAAACGTCATCATCTGGTAAATCTTCGGCGATCAACGTTCTTCGTCTCGACAATATCGATTCCACTAATCGCTGCTGATTTTTGAACTCGGCCCGTTGGGTGGGACTTTCGATGGCGAATTGTTCGAGGTTGTCGAGCTCTTCACGGCACTCCTCCTCTTCCCCTAAGTAGGCGAGGACAACGGCACGCTGCGCCCGAACCGGGACAACGTATTCCAACAGTTTGAACTCCTCGACAATTGGAAGCGTGTATTGGTCGAGAAACATCAGAGCGCCCTCATAGTCTCCGCGTTCCACAAAGTCGTCCGCTGCATCTTGACCGACACCAACAGCAGACGTAATAGCTTCACCTAAAACGTAGAATTTATGTGCATGAATGCGTGCAAGTGGCTTGACTAGTCCCAGTTTTTTAAGGGCTCTCGCAAGGAGTTGATGGGCGTCGCCGACCCTCTTTAGGTTGGAGAATGTCTCCTCGCCCTCATTTCTGAGCTTTTGTAAAATAGATAACTGGCTTGCAAAATTCACATCTTCTTCGCGTAGACCCAAAAGCGTGTAATATCCAGCAATAATTTCCTGTGAGTGACGAGCGGATAACTCGAAAACACCGCAAAGAAATTCGGTGGTCGCCAAGTTGTATTTAAAGATCAGTAACCGAGCGGGATCATCGCCACACCATGTTTCCGCATCCTTAACAATTGAAGTCGCTTTGGCGATGTCGCGATCAAGGCGCGCTTTGAGAAGTTGCTTGAGCGCGAAAGCCGCTCGCTTATGAACGTCATCTGTTCCGCATTCAAGAAGCAGTTGTTCTAACTTCGTCAGTCTGGAACCAACTTCAGAAGTTGTATTTTCTTGGAAGTCCCAAAATAGAAGCGTATCAAGTGCCCAAAATCGATCGCTTGCGGGAGCATTGCTTTTCTCTACTACGTTTTGAAGAAGAGGTCGCACAAGCGAGACATAGCCATGTTCGGCAAATATTTCGTCATTATGAGTCGCAAGATCTACGAGTGTTTTGGTCTCCCCGATCTGTGGAAGTAGTCGGTACAAAAAAGACTGTCTGGAGAAATCCCATCCCTTCTTCCCTGGAGCGATGATAATTTCTTTCAATGAAGTGAATGCTCGGAAGATAGTGTCCGCCGGCATCGCCGACACTGTATTTCCGCTCACCAAGCGAAAGCTATCGTGCATCAAGATTTCTTCCGCGCCGCAGGAGATGATTCCTAAATCTGAAACCAATCGAATTGATGCCGCAGCTTGCGCAGGGCTAACCCGAAGAGCATCGCAGATCAGCCGGCGGGCTTCATGAGCAGTTAGTGATATGTCGCTCAACGACAATACGGCAGCGGCTTCGCGCGCGCTTTGCGGGAGCGCTGATAGTCCTCCATTGAGAAGCAGTTCCTGGGCGGTTGAAACTGTATGTGTACGTGCCTCTAGTTCATCGCACATCACCTCAACGCGTTTGCCGTACAGTTTGTCTGCCATGGAAGCAGCCTGTCGCGTAAAAAGCGGTAACCCGCCAGTAATTCTGAGAATTCGGTCGGCAGTTAAAGCGCTAATCGGTATGTTCACCGCACGAAACTCTGCCGCAATTGAATCCAGAGTGAATCCCAATAGCGAGTCACCTTCAACACCGAGAGCTGCGGCCAACGCACCTGTCTCCAAGCCGGGCTGCGCTAGAATAAGCCATCTCATGTGGCTCGTGGCAGCAACAGTCACTGCGACGGTTGATGCGGAAATTTTATGAACATTATCGACAACGATTTGAATAGTTTTGGAGTTGTTTTGCAGATAGCGGTCAAGTATTCGAAGTGAATCAATTCCGCTCATCCCTGGCGCAAGCAACGTGGATCTCGCAGCGCTGTCGACTTCCGATCGGGCCGATAATTCGCGCGTTAGCGATGACGCGAAGGCCTCTGCGGGAATTCCGCTTACATCAAAGTACGCGAGGTTCGCTCCTGAATGCCGTGCGCATTCCGCTGCCCAGGAAGTTTTCCCCGACCCCGAGAAGCCTGTAATCAGTCGTATCCGATCGGGTTCATCAAGAGACGGTTCATCTTGCAATTCTCGATACGGTTCAGGAGCCGCTGGAAAGCGCTGAAGCTGAAGTATGATCTGTTCAAAGAGGGATGGTAGTTCAGTTGTGCGAAAGCCGTGGTCGTTTCGCGCACTTTCACCGGTGCTGGCATGATGAACGAGTGCCGCAAGTTTCCATGCGAGGGTCGGACCAGAGAGCCTACCGAGTGGCACCTTACCCGCCCTTAAAGAACACCACTCAACGGCGGTATTTAGATCGCGCCATGGCGGAGGGAAGTATTCCGGGCTGTGCTTCGTGCAGCCGGGGTATGTGATCCTTACGTCCGCAGGCCACGTATCTTCCTTCATACGGAATGCGAGCGGCCCATTCGGTTCGGAATTCGAAACAATCCAGAATTCAGCCTTCAGCGAATGTCTCGATTTTGAATGTTCGCGCCGAAGTATGTCGAACCGATCAAGAGTATCGGCAATGTCTCCACTGGTGAGCTTATCCTCGCGGGTTTTAATCTGGCAATATACAAGGCGGTCGTGTAGCAACACCTCAATGTCTTCGTCTCGCTCGACGCGAATTTCTTCGACGTTGTTCTCTGCGGCAAGCAACAAACATCCCGCGCCAAACAAATGTTGATAAAGAAAACCGCGATGTACGCTTTCGATGCGCCGGAGTTGTTTTGGATCGATCGTTTCGAACATGCTGCTGACCGCCATCGGCATAGTGATTAACGTATCCCGCAGTGCCCCAACTTAGAACTCAAGATTCGAGGGTACCATCGCAGGCGTCCTGATCCTCACTGTATTCACATAGCGAATGTGCCAATGACCACGCAGTATTTTATTTCTGGGTTGGGGTATACGTAATTGCCACATCAACAAGCTTGATATCAGGATTGCTCATTGTCCCAAGGACCATTTGGAATCCGTGTGTGAGTGCGTCCTTCGCGACATCAAACTTATCTTGGTCTGCGGACGTGAAGGTGAACGTTTCCCCATCCTCATGTTTCGTGAATTCGGTGACGTGAATGCTACCCTGACCTGGGAAGACCTCTTGCTTACCCAATAATCTGCCGTCCTTATGATACAAAGTGATGTCATCTTTGACGGGGTGATCAGCTTCGGCGCTATGTTCCAAATTCTTTGTATCAATCCACACGACGATCTTGGTTATGTCGCCTTGGACTGTCATATCGCAATCAAACGACCACGTATTTGGAGCTTTCGGATCCACACTTCGTACGGGCGTAAAATCCTGAGCTGTGTTTTGTTGCGCGGGCGGATCGGCTGCCAACACTGACCCTCCAAAAGCGAGTAGAAATATGACGCGTCCTAATCGATTACTCAACATTGCTAGACCCTTCTCAAGCTCGAAATCGCTTTCGCCCTGTCACGAAAAAATTATCGTCGCCGGTGGTCCAAACGCGAGCAACTTGCCAGGCTGAAAATTGTACCCTACTTTGTAGCCTACCAATCGCAAAACATGAATTCCACCACAGATACTTGTCGAACACACGTTCCCGAAACCATCGCTCTGACGTCCGCGTTGTGAGCAAGTCGTCGAGCATGTCCGTCGCCAGCGAAAATGCCTTTCAGTTGATCAACACCGCCCACGTTTCCCAATTCATCGATGGACGATCGCACAGGCAAGGTATCGCGTTACAATCCACTCAATGCGCCAGCGTACCCGGACTCTTTCTGAGAAGCTCGACTCCATAGGAGAGCGTTTCCAGCCCTTCCCAAATGTGAGTGCCGGCTCATATTGTTCGATGACGCAATCGCTCCGTTTGGACGGATTCGCTGACGAAGACGTCAAGGCGGCTCTTCGCGGCGATGCTCTGACATCGCGGACGGTCTTCCCGGTCCTAGTGCATGAGTGTCAGCACATGGTGGATCATCTTTGCACCTTGTTCGGTCGGAAGCTCTTAGCTCAGACTTACGACGGGATGGATGCCCGGCTGAGCGGAAACCACAATCGCTTCGCGTCCGTTGCAGATTTGTTTCGTACCATTCGTGAGATTCATCGGAACGACTACTTTTTTGAACTCGGCGAGGCCGCTGATAAGCCGCGGCGTCCGGGCGAGCGCTGGATATACGACTTCTCAACTGGGTTACAACTCGACGTGGAGGGCCGGGAACTTCCTGACCAGCCGGTGTTCTTCGTCCGCTTTTTCCACCCCGACGGTGGGCGGATTGCCCGTGTGCCGATGTCCGTGGCCGCGCTGCTCGAGGCCAGAGCTATGGCCGCTGAGGTACGTACCCAAATGCGTTTGAGTGCTGGTATCGCAGACGAATTTGAAAAGAAAATGTACGTTGGCGAGGTCGCATCCGGCCTCGACCAGATCCTTTATGAACCATACTTTGTCAAGTATACGGTTGCGGCGCACACGGCCGCGAATCTCCTGGGTGGAAGAAACTTGGTGGATGCACTAGAGGTTGCAGCCCGTCTCTCATCGATCTGTCTAATGATGCCGTCCGAATTTTTCGATCGGGTTAAAGTGCCTGAATACCGGGGAAGCCGTACAGAGGATCCGGAGGAGGCGGTGCGCCGGTGCCGTGCGGCGCTACGTCGCCGGGACCGAGGTTATCTCTTCTTGTTGCTCGTCACCAACCTGGCGCAAAGCGGCGGTCTTTCCAATCCACTCAATGTAGTTGCGGAAGCACTGGGGGCCAGCGCCTTGCCCGCCGAAGGCGAGGTAATGGCCGCATGCGGGCGGGAGTTGGTGGACGTTACGCGTTCAACCGCCGGTGGACGCTTCGCGGAGCAGTACACGCGTGTGCTAGCGCTCGGCGATGCATGCTTGGTAGACGGAGGGGCAATGGATGCTGGAGGGGTGCTCACACGCCTGCCGGCGACATTGCCTCCTCTAGTGCTACGGCAAGGCGGTCCGTACTGCCACGGTACTCCGGCCTGGTCGATCGAAGCCCACGAGAATTGGTCCAGCGCCTGTGAACTCGTGACTGAGAAATTCAGGGAGTTTTTTGACGCGTGCGGCCTATACCGCACAATCACATGACTCCAACGGGGTCACATTGTCAGCCTGCACCTCACGAGGCAATTCGCCTGATAGCGTTTACCACCGACAGGCGAAACACTAACGGCGAAACGCTGGGATGCAGGAACACGAGGTCCATCGGCGCGAAGAAGATTTCTTGGGGCGATGCCGAGTCGCCCTCAGACTCGCACTGGAGTACAAGCGCATGAATGTTATGGACCTTACGCTGAACGATGTTCAGTCTTATGCGGCGGCCTGCAAGGCAATGCACGACTACATCGAGACGCTTCGCATGGAAGGATACGACCTCCTTGTAGTTCCCTCACGCGGAGCCCATCCGTTTCTTCAGGCTGCAAAATCTTACGCGCACAACCAAACTGCGGCCACACGCGGGCCAAGACTATTCGCGCCGCCGCTGGTTCGCATGGAGGAGCTTTACCTTCCATTCACTGCGGATATCGCGAGTGACCAAAATGTTTCGTCGTCGGCGATCCGCGGTTACTGGAGCCGGGTGCTTGCCGCGATCCTTCGCGGCGACAAGAGCGAGCCCGCGTACAGATTCTACGAGTTCCTTCGACAGCAGGCAGGTTCACTCGCCGTCGGCGTCAGTCAAGTACGGCCACGCAACCACTTCCGCTTCATCTTCGTTGACACGGTCGTATCTGGACGCGCCATCACGGAGATTTTCGGCGGGTTTGCCGCTTATGGACTGAGCGAATGCCACTTTCTCTTGCTTCTGGATAAGGGGGGCCGGGACCTCAAACCCGAGTACAAGCGTGCGATCGATGCAATGGTAGCCAGAGGCCGTGCGACCACAATCCCGGTCGATAACATCTTCACCGAGGATGAAGGCCCGGCGATGAGCGGTATCTGGACGGTGACCATGCCAGAGTTGATGAACGCTGCACTCACGTTGCCGGCCTTCGCCGGCACCGGGCAGGCCGCCGCCACCTTGTTCTATTGGGAAATCAGAAGACGCGACGATCGATCGAATCTACCCATCACCGTTTCCAACGGGCATCTCAGTACAATGCTGTATTCCGCCGTTGCCGACGGCGGCGTAACTGGGCTGTTTCTTAAGGACTTTCAGGATCACGTCAGCGGTAGCCACCTTCAGGACCAGGCTCTCACAAAGGAAGTAGCCTGGCCCGTCGTCAGCCGAAACCTCCCGATTCGATCAATCGATGTGACGGGTTCGCACGTCGTCCGGGGCCGGATGGATGCCAAGACCATCGAGGGTTTGATCCGCAAGTTTTCAAATCCTTAACCTAGGTCAGGTGTTTTCGCTGCGAATACTTCACGCTACCCGCCGAAAACACCCCCAAAACGCCACTTTCACAAGGCGACGAGTAACGTAACGAGCCCCCGCTACTTCCTTGTTCATGCAACCCTCGTCACCAAACGAGGGTTGCGGTGTTTTGGGCACCGCGATACTCGCATTAACGACGGCATTCAGCAGCCTTTGCTGCTCTAGGAGATGATCGAGTTCATCGGATGATTCCGGCACATCGGTCTTAGCGACCAAATTTGCCGAAACGATTAAGGTTACACGCTAATGCGGCCTGCGCTTCTTTGTTCTCTTGATTTCCTTCTTGTCCACGCCAATTGCCCGGAGGAAATCAGCGTGATCGAAGGTATGCCCCGGAGAAGCAGCTAGACTAATCGTGCCGCGAGCACCACCGCCGACGAACGAGCTAGGCGACGGGGCGCGTTTGAGCCGGAGCACGTCCGCACCCTCCGCCCACTCGATCTTGTCGGCGTACAGCTTGGGATCCCGTTGCGACTGCCGTACCGTTGCACGGGACTTCGCGTCAACCGCCACAGTGAGTTATCCACCGTAGACGTCACGTCGAACCTTTAGCGAAACCACCTTTTAGATAGTGAACAATATTTGCCGTCGAGCCAGAATAGCTGTAGTGAGGTACGAGAATGGTACTCGGGTCATCGGGCAAGCGCATTACGTCGCGGAGAGTAATCTTCACGTCTTGGTCGAGCGAGCGAATCTGTGGAGGGTTCCGGAGATAGTTCATCCAACTGAGGGGACCGAGTACGTCAGGCCGGTTCCGAACCATGCCAACGCCTTTCATTGTGTTGCCGTTCAACTCGTATACGGGCGACATCGCGGAACCGAAATACTTAAGAAGACAGAAGTCATCGGTGCAGACAACACCAGACCGGACAAGTCCGCTAAATCGCATGGAATTTGTCACTGAAACATAGAGCACTCTGTCCGGAGGCGGGGGCGCCGCTGGCAGTTTCAGCTCTGGAGCAGCAGCCCTTAACGCCTCCCAGTACTCCTTTAAGCTATCCCGACGCCTAATTAGCTGATCGATCGACTCGTCGACGGCCGAGCGGGTGTTGAAATCGTCTGCACTGGAGAATTCAGTTTTAACGCATTTGGCCTCGATCAGGATTAGGTAGCCCATCCACCAACAAACGGTGTCGTAGTTCATTCGCCGGCCATCCTGCAATTGCGCCCACACATCGGCTTTGGCCGGCACGCCTTTGGCTTTGAGCTCGTCCGCCATGCTCTGCTCAAACGGGATACCTCGACTCGAGAAACTGCCGATCCCGAAAGTGCCAACAAAGTGCTCGAGCGAGTAGACCGGGTTGCCGTTTGCGACGAGACATGGGACGAGGAGAACAACGTCATCAGCAACCGGTAGGAGCGGCTGGTCAAATAGATCGAGTCCTTTGTACTTTGACCCAAAGGTCATGAGCTCGATACATGCTCGGCATTGATCTCCGCTAAGTCCGGTTGCATCAGCAATGAACGCGGCAAGTTCTTCGGTCTTGACCGGTACGACCGACCGCTCCCGTTTCCCGTCTTCATAACGGACCTGATCTTGAACCGCCTGAAAGTACACCTGACAGGTCACAGCCAGAACGTTACGCACCGTCAGCCATTGTTCCCATGTTATGCCCGCTGGTCCCATACCTTTAGCGAGCCCATTCACAAGCGCTTTGAAGTGGCGGTGATCGACGTGGAAGCGAGCGATGCGTAACGCCCGCGTATCTTTGGATGCTTTATTCAAACGCACCGGGTCGACTTCTCCACACTTCCATACCTGTCCGCGTGGCGGAACACGTACGGTACGAACTAACTTGCGGACTGCTCGTTCGTCATTGGACGGGATGCCTTGCTCATTCATCCACCGTGATACTTCTTGAGAAACGAAACGATCTTGACGGACAATTGAGACGAACCGGCGACGTAGGTCATCTTGGTCGGGCGGAACAAAGATGATGACATCTTTGTCCATCTCTGGCAGCCAGCCATTGAATTTGACGTCGGCCCAAATACTCTCCAAGTCTTGCCATGCTGTCGAAAGCCGTGTCACCTCTTCAAAATCTGGCGCTTCATAGGGTGAATCCGAATAATCAATCGTCCCAAACTGGGCCTTCGCTTGGCGCCACATTACGTATCTGAGTACTAGCTCTGCAGCGTCGACCATGTTTTCCCAAGATCGCACAGGGCTGACGCTACCGGAAACCCCCGGCGCGGAAAGCGACGTCTGCACGGCAGCGACCGGATCATAATTCTTGCCAGAGACGGCCACCTTGGCGATTGCTTCGTGCACCAGGGTGGATTGGGATTCCAACCAGATAGCAAGTCGATAGATCTGTGTTGCCTTGGATCGAGTAAAGAATGCGCCTTTGTTAAGGCGTTTGCCAATCCGCTCCAACCGCTGACCGATATCCAACAATGCCACTAGCGTCCTAGCCGCTGCGTCCAGTCCGTTCAGGCTAAGCACATTTGCCTCAACGACCTGTCTAATGGCATCGAGAAAAACCGGAAGGCGTTTCTGCCATTCACGCGAATTAGCATCCGGGACAATTCCGTTTAGCAAAATGATCTCACGCCAACGGTTAGGCTCGAGCTTGACCAGGTCAATCAGTGCTGTGCCCATTGCAGCCGCGTCGCTCTTTTCGTTAGCGGTCATCAACTGCGCGAGCACAACCTCGCGACTAATACCGTTACCTTGCTGTATCATGTGGCGAAGCTCTTGAATTTGAGTACCGGCCCGAGCACTGCGTGTCATCGGTAAGGAACGTGTGATTACGGCTTTCATATCATACATCGCCCTCGATAACGCGGCAGGGATTGATTCGTCGCTTCTCAACCTTCCAAGAATGTGGCCAAGCGTTCCCCCAGCGCATCAATGTCGCCGGTCTTGCATTCCTAAACGGTTAGCACTTTCCAGCCGAGCCGGCGCAGCGCTCGGCGCGTCTGCTGATCACGCCGCCTATTTCGTAACAATTTTGCTTCCCAATATTTCCGACGTGTCATTGGAATCCAACAACGCCCGCAGTTGTGCATGTGCCAGAAACATCCGTTCACATGGATGACCTTTCGACGCGAAGAGAATACAAGATCGGGAGTACCAGGAAGCGTGCGGACGTGAAGCCGGTACCGGAAACCGAAGGCATGAACCAATCGCCGCACCAGCAGTTCCGGTTTTGTGTCCTTCGACCGGATTCGAGACATACACCTGCTCCGCTGAGGCGGTGTCATAAAATCAGCCATGCCCCAAATCATCGCACGCCTGCCGCACAACTGGAAGGATGGAAATGTCGGCCAGCAAACTGGACGCGAGAAGAACTTATGTGGATACTGCTTGGAAGGATTCGATCAAATGGCTAAGACGAAAGTTACGACAAGTCAGACTGCAAAAAAACCCGTAAAAACTGCAAAGCAGCGGCTTGGAGATCACAATGAAGTAGAGGGTACCGCTCTCGTTCTGCTAACCCATTTGCACCTGGATGCCGGCAATCCCCGCCTTGGTGCACAGGCTGGACACTTTCGGACTGAGATTGAAATACTCGATGCCGTTGTTAATGTTTACGGAGTGGACGACGTTTTGAGTTCGCTTGCAGTCAACGGATATTTTGAAGCCGAGCCAATGGTAGGAGTACGGCTGGAAACGCCCAAAGGCCATATTCGGATTGCTGAAGGAAATAGACGACTGGCTGCATGCCTCATACTCGCTGGCGATCCGCGCGCAAAAAACCATGAGAAACGCACGCATGAATATCAAGCCTTGCAGTCTAAGCATCATCAACCGCCGATCACCGAAGTTCCCGTTCGCGTCCATGCAGATTCAAGAGGGTTATTATCGTATCTCGGCGTGAGGCATATTGCTGCCTCGCAGCCATGGGATTCTTTTGCCAAAGCTGCATGGGTAGCAAAAGTGCTCGAGTCAAGTGAACTGACACTTGATGACGTAACACAGATGATCGGCGATCAACATGGAACAGTCGCGCGTAGCCTTGAGGGTTATTATTTTGTTAACCAGTTGATCGCTGCTGCACAATTCAATCCAAAAGATAGCCTGCGACCAGGTCGCGGAAGCAATCCCGAATACCCTTTCTCATGGGTTTATACCGCTCTCGGATATGGTCCCGTCAGAGAATGGTTAGGTTTGCCTGACCTGACGAAAGGTGGCGATAAGTCACCCGTTCCCAAAACGAGAGAGAAGTTGGACGATGCTGGCGAGCTCTTGACATTTCTTTTCGGAAACAAAAATAAAGGGCGACGCGCGGCAATTACCGACTCCCGCCAAATTGCTGATTTGGCAAAGGCAATCGCGGATCCGGATAGCCGGCGTCTCTTAAAGCGGGGCAAAGTTATCGAAGAGGTGGCACAACTCTTAAAGCCCGCAAAGGATCGCGTCTCTGATGGTTTATTTGATGCTCAGGAAGCCTTGCAGAACGCCATGACCCCGCTTTCTCAAGGTGAGGTGAAGGCGGTAGAAGCGAGTGACCTTTTTGAGCCAAGCAAAAAGGTTCGTAGTCTAGCTGCTGAAATTAACAATAAGATTGTCGACATGATGAAGTCGGAAGGGGAATAGTTACTGATGGCGAAAAAGTCTCAATGGGAATCCCGCCGCCAAGATGAACGAGTGGCGAAGGATGCCGACCAAGCTGAACTTGTCGCGGTGAAATACAGCTCATGCAATCTTGAAGCAGGAACATTTGACGACCGAATAGCAGACGCAATGGAAGATTATGAGGTGGCAGATCCTAAAGGCCCTCTTCCACGCTGGGCAAGTGAGGATATCCAGTTTGAAAGTGCAACGAGCGAGATTGCGCTTGAAGTACGTCGACGGGCAGATCTGCTCGCGGAGCATTATCCATTTTCCTTGGATGGGAATCGACTGCTATATCAGCGAAGCGATACCTTGGTCTACGAGTTTTGTCTCGCCGTATCTTTGTCAGATAGCCTGAGCGTCGGCGAATTCGCACGCCTCCCAATAGCATTTGAACGGTTGGTGCGAGATGCGCTGATTTGCTATTTGGGGAATGGCGCGAAGGGCTACCGCACTGGTTGGCCCGCAGACGAGCTTGAAGAGAGACCCGTGAAATTCAAGGGAGTGATTTCAAAGTTGCAAGAGCTCACTGGTGAATGGCATTGGTCCCCCGATCCCGACCTTGACGATGACCCCACACATTTAATCGCGAAAGATCAAGGTTTGGACATCGTCGTATGGAAGCCGCTGGACCGGCGCGGGGGGCAACTATTTTTGCTTGGCCAATGCGCGTGCGGCAATGCATATGCAACGAAGTATCACGACCTTGACCATCAATTAACTTCATTAACTCAGTGGGTCAAACCGGTCTCATGGGCAGCTCCAGTCCGCGTCTTTAGCACGCCACGTCACATCCCGAACGACCTTGAGTTTCAGCAGGTTAATAAGGTGGCGGGGCTAACCGTGGACCGTGCCCGGCTTACGCTTCTCGCAGAGTTTGCAGATCATCGAGCGTTCATAAAACAAAATGCAAAGGATTCGTATGCATCGCTAATCAAGCTAATTATTACCGATTTCCAAGTTGATCCACAAGTGATTTAGCAACAGCGGAGAACAGGGGCGGGGGTACTGCATTCCCTATCGCGCGGAAGCGCAACTGCACCGAGCATATATCGAAGGCATGGGGATCAGGGAAGCCCTGCAAGGCTGCACACTCCAAGTAGCTATAGCGGCGTACAGTTCCGCTGCGAGTGAATGTCCATTCATCTTCACCAACTTTTTTCAGGGGAGGGGAGTTCGGATGTAGTCCAACATGTCGCCAATGCGCAACGATGCATGTTGCTTGTTCACCCCAAGTGCGTCGCCGATTGCGCGACAGATAGTACCAATGCAGGGGCTCTTCATTGAAAGATCCTGCCGGCGCTTTCCTCAGATCCCAGATCACGTCCCGTAGGGTCGCAAACGGTTTCAAGTTAGGACCGATTCCATGCGTGGGTGCTGGGAAGGTGAACCGTTTTCCCTCGGAACTCCTAACTCCGACGATTAGTAAACGCCGTCGATCCTGCGCAAGGCCATAGTCCTTGGCATTTACGACCTTCCACGTAATTCGGTAACCCGCTAAGCAAAATCGGCGGAGCTGGTTGTGGAGTAAGTGGCTGTTTTGCGCAAAACGCATTCCATCGACATTTTCAACAATGAAGGCCAGCGGCCTGATCGACCGCAAGGCCCTGTCATATTCGCGGTATAGAAAGTTGATGTGGTCACTATCATCGCGCCGACCACCTTGGCTGTAGCCCTGACATGGATAACATCCCGCAAGAATGTCTGCCTTTGGAAACTTCTTGATGCCGCAGATATCGCCCGGGTGCATTACATTTGAAGAAGTAATGCGCCCGTATAGCTCGCAAGCGGATTCATTCTTTTCATTCGCCCAGACCGTTTGGATGCCGGCGCGGCGTAATCCCAGATCACTGCCGCCGCAGCCCGCGAACAATGAAACCGCTGATAACCTTGCCTCGTTCAATCGCCGCCTCAAAGAAATGCGGCTTGCTGCCATCGCCAGCGATGTACAAAGCCGCACCATATCTATCGGCAGCGGCCATCGTTACGCTAAAATGTTTGTGATTGCCGCCACCAAACGATGTTGGGCGTCCCGCGAAGAAGTCTCACAGATGAAATCGCAAAGTAGCGGCACTTGCGATTCGACCCAATTACAGTATCAGAATTGCCGGTTGCACCCGCCACATGGTCCGGTGCTGACACTGTGGCAATCTGAGCACGGGTGAGCAGATCCCGCGAGTGTTGGGACATTGCTTCTTGTTCTCAACAAGGAGCTTTGCGTGAGAAATCAATTTGCGAGTGCACTGAAGCTAGTGCGACGCTTCCGGGTTCCTGTCGACGCTGTCCCACGAGCTTCGGACGCCACTCAACGCGACACGAACCATAATGAGGGCGGCGGACTGGCACACTCCAAATGCCGGCCCGCCGCCATCCTTGCAGGTATGCCGCTGATCCCACCATGCCACCCCCAAGGTTTGCACCACCAACGCAACGCTGTGAGCCAGGCCACCGCATCCATGCCTTTTCCCGCGGGAACGCACTCCGGGGGCCCACGATCTCTTCCACCGATCGCACCTCGTCAGCATTGAGCCTGACGCGCGGGCGCTGGTGCGCCGCGCCCTAGAGGACTGCGATACGGAGGTCGTAGTCGCCGCGTCGTCCGAAGAGGGGGTGGAGCGACTACGGTCGGCGCGGTCCGACGTGATCGCCACGGACATCGGCATGCCGGGCATGGATGGGCATTCGTCCGAAGAGGCTGAGCGTTTTCCTTCTCGTCAGCTTGCCGAAGAAGTCATTCGAGATATCCTGCAGATCAGATCTGTAAGTGACTACAGCCACGCGGTTGTGAAGGTACCCTGAAGGCTGAGCCGTGCGGGTAGGTGCGCTTGCCCATCATTTAGAACGCGGCCACGATGCGACGGTTGCCCTCAAATTGCCCTCAGCGGGCATCGCGAGATGGTAAAAAACCGTGTGTCTTCAATAGAGCATCGAGACGAGCTAAATCCGCATCCGAAGCGGACTTGAGCTGCAAATAGAGCTCCGACAGTAGTTTGGCGAGAGCTGGCCGATCGAATCTCACTCTCTCCGCTGTTCGAGACAAGAAGCCCTTCCGCCAATAGCGCGAAGGGCTTTCTCATTTCGTAGCAAAGGGTTACGGCGTCCAACCGGAAGTTCGAAAACACAATATCGAGGATCTGGCGCTTGGCGGCGTAGTCGGCCGCAACCCATTTTTCGATCAGACTTTGCGAGAGTTCGAAAACAGCTATCGCCTGCTCGGCTTTCTCGCCGCGGGTGACATCCAGCCCGTCGAGTTGCCCCTTGGCGATCGCGATGCGGTCACGCAACTCCATCCCCTTGCGCGCGAAGAGTTCCTCTTCGATCTCGCGTAACAGCCGCAGGTTCAGCAGTTCGTCCTGCTGTTGGCGAAGGCGGGTCAGTTGCCGCTGTAGTTCCGTCGCCTGCTCCTGCGTTTCACGACGCTCATCTTGCGTGCGGGCACGCAGCACTTCGCCGAACCATGCTGTTGTCTCGTCGTCCTGCTTCATCGCGCGAAACGCTGAAAGCACCTGTTCATTCAATTCACGTTCGGTCACACGGTGTCGCGGGTGATCACTGAGACGGGAGACGGTGCATCGATAGTAAACGTACTGCTTGCCGCTCTTCTTGGTGATCTGCTCGGCAGTGATCAGGTTGCCGCAGCAGCCGCAGCGGATCAGGCCACCCGCATAAGTAAATTGGGCGTGATGCTTGTAGGTCTTCACGCCCAGGAGCGTTTGCACTTTTTGAAAGGTCACATGATCGGTCAGGGGAGGGTGTTTGCCGGCGTAATACTGACCCTTCCACCGCACCTCGCCGATGTAGGCGCGGTCGCGGAGCAGGGTGTACACGCTGGCGCGGGGGAACTTCGCCATGGCGTCACGATAGACGCGGCCCTCGTCACGCAGGGCCGCGCAGACGCTGTCGATTGTGTGGGTGCCGGTGGCAAAGAGTTCAAAGAGCCTTATGACGTTCGGCCCATTGCGCTCGTGGACGACAACCTGACCCCGCCCGTTTTCGCGGACGTTCTTGTAACCATAGGGCGCGACATTGGCGAACCATCCTTCGCGAACACGTCGCTCGATGCCTCCGCGAATATCGACTGCCATCTGTTCCGTGAAGAACGAAGCCATTGATGCCAGCGTCCTTCTCATCATGCGCCCAGCGGGATTCGCTTCCGTCGGTTGTGTGACAGAGATGAAACGCACACCATGCTCACTCTCCAGCCGTTCAAGCTCACAATAGTCGAATAAATTACGTGCCGCGCGATCGACCTTGGCGAACAGGACGCCGTCCAGAGTCTTCGCATTGGCGCGGCAGTAGGCGAGCATTTCCTTGAAGGTCTTCCGCTCATCCTTCTTGCTGGCGGTCTCGGCGACCTTGAATAGGCGCACGATCGTTCCGCCGGCTTTGTCGACCCAGCGGCGGAGTGTTTCCTCCTGAACGTCGAGGCTAAACCCTTCGCGTTCCTGTTCGCGACTGCTGACACGGGCGAAGGCGACGTATTGCTTGCTCATGGGAATGGCCTTTCCGCGGCGTTGCCGCGAACCGCTTATTCTAACGGGCAAGGCACGATCTCACTCGCAAAATGTGGCGTACAAATGCAATTATCTCCCAATATTTACGGGAGATTTCGCGAGAGGGTCTCCGCGCGAGCCCGCGCGGAGAGCGGCGATCGAAGCACGTCCATCAGGCGGCCGACGCAAAGAAGAATGTCCATCGCTTCCGTATCGTCGATCGGTCGTCCGTAACGCTTCGACCAGACGCGCACGGTCAGTGCCAAGAGTGCCGGTGACACCCAGGCGTGAGCGGACGTCATCGAAGTTTGGACGGAAGCGGGGCGATGCATGAATGTTGCCGATTTTAAAGTGCGAGGGACACGCGGAGCCCGAGTTCGGGGAGTTTGCGCGCGAATGGTTGTTTCCGGTCGGGGCATGCCGGACGTTGGCGGCCCGCGATACGCTTGGTCGGCCGCTCCGCTTTCCCAATCGCGTATGCCCGGGCGATCATCCACGCCATACGTTCGTCGCTCGAGAAGTCGAAGAAGTGCGGGAGGTTCGCAGCGTCGGAGAGCACGCGACCGACGATCAGGCGTAGCTTGCGATTCACAAATACATCCTTCCTTCAAACCTGGGGGAGGGAGGCCGGTTCCGGAAGAAAAACTCTGAGCAAAAAAGAGGGCAGGGCGGACACATGGTTTCGCCCCGCCCGATCTCTTCCATCGCCGCGCCACGGGTTAACGCCGCTCGATCCCCGCCACCGTTAGCACGGTTTTCGCAGCGGCGCGGCCCATCATCCCGAGGAATCGCCGCTTGGGCGCCAGCCCCGCCGGCAAGGCGGGCTGCCGCTTGGCTTCGATCACCTCTTGAATGCCTTTGGCGGCAAAGATCAAGCTCACCAGGCCGATGCCCTTCAAGGTGGATTTCTTCATGACTGACTCGCTTTGCCCGCTGGGGGCGGTTCATGTTTGATTACCCGACCGGCGAGGATCGGCTGGCGGCGGCAAACGGATACGCCGCCGCCAACTCGATCCAATCCACCGTTTACTTCCCGAGGAACTTTTTCAGCGAGGTCGCGCACTGGGCGACCTGCTCCGGGTGCTTCTTGACGTAGGCGTAAAGGCCGATACCGGCCACGATCAAAACAAGGTAAAACATGGTTACTCCGAGTTGGTTGCCATCGCGTTTGGCTCACGAACGTCATGAGCAGATTCCTGCGTACAAAGTCGAGTTATTTACCGATCGATCCGCCTTCACCTTCCCACCGTTCGATGTCCGGCGATGTCTCTTCTGCGGGCATCGGTTCGGGCGAGTCGGGTCCGACTGGCGAGACGACGCAGGCTTTGAGGTCCAACCGTCCGACGACGGTTGCGGGGCCGACACCGAATTCGATTAATGGGGAATCTCTGCGCATACTCATTCCTTTCATTGGTTTTGAACCCTTGGCGACAAAACAGGATGCGCCGCCAGAATGCCACGAGCGGAAGACGATCCAGCCAATTCAACGAATTACCGCTCCATGCCGGAATGCTCGTGTTCCGCCGGGTGCGTTTGGTCCAGTTCGGGAAGTTGTTCGCGGGCTGGCGTGTACTGACCCGGACCGTACGGAACGAAGGCATGCCCATTGAACAGCGCCGAAGACAGTTCCATGGCGCCTTGGGTTGCCAGTCGCGATCCTTCGCGCTGGAGGTCCGAGCCGACGTTCTCCAAACCCGGGGCGATGGCCAGGGTTATCTGTTTCGCGGTCTTGAGTCCCTCGAAAAGTTTCCGGGCGAGTTCCGACATAAACTTCTCCTTGGCGATTATTACGACTTCGTGTTTGACACCACTGCGCCTCCACTGATCTATTTGCCGGGAGCAGGGATAAAAATCATTTATTCGCGATGATCGTTGTCAGCAGGACCGCTGCCCCAAGTAACGCGCCGCACAATAGCGCCGCCCGCAGCAGCGCGAGCAAGCCGCCACGCGGCCGGCGACCCTTCGCGGATAACAACAGTGGGCGTTTCTCCTCGTAATAACGCAGTAGCCATGTCCGGATCGGCGGCAGGCCCGGGGCAAATGTGATTGCCATTCGCGGCGGAAGGGCGAGAACCTCTTCCGGCTTCAGAAGCCGCCTGGCGTGTAACTGCCAGTTCTGGTTTTTGCCCGACGAGCCGCCGTGACTACGGCTAGGTTGCGCACCGTCGTTGGACTGCCAGGATGTTCCACGGCTCACACCGCCGGAGTGGAGCACGATCGTCTCTTCGCCGAGCCGTGTGCTTACGTAGTCGGCCGTCGCGTTGTCGTTGGTGGCAAAGTAGACCTGGGCGGTGTTGCTCAACAGCGTTTGATCCTGCCCATCGGGAAAGCATTTGCGCAATTGTCCGAGGCTTTGGTAATAGAATTGGAAGCGCACGCCATACCCTCGACCAATGCCGACAGCGTTCTCAATTGCCGGCATGGGACCCAGCACCGCGGCTTCATCCAGGATCATGTGAACAGGGCTCATTGGACTCCTTCCCGCACGCAGGCGCGGAGTAGCGACCCCACCCACATCCGCAGCAGTCCCGCCTGGGCTTGGGCACGCTCGGGCGGAAGGATCAGATACACGGTTAATTTGCCGCGGCGGAGCTGCGCAGGATCGAAACTGCTGGAGGACGTGCTGGCCGCGATGGCGGGTGTTCCCAAGAAACGCAGGTGCCGCAACGTACTGGAGAGAACCGACGCCTTTTCCTTGTCCATAAAGTGCATGAGCTGACCCCCCATTTGCGCCAGCATTCCATTCCAGTGATTCGACTCGCACATCAGCTTGATCGCCATTTCCAGTCGCTCGGGATGGCTGAGAATTTCTCGAACGGTTTGAAGGGATCGCATGTCGGACTTTCCATATCCCACGACGGTCGCGGCGACGGCGGCGATGCACGCCTCGGCGCTGTCCGACCAGTGTGGGTCTTTCTCTTCCCCGGTGCGCACGACCAATGCGCTGGCTAAATCGTTGCAATCGTCGATGGCCAGAGGATGGCCATCTTTAATGAAATCGAGCGGATTGAACGTGTCCGGCTTTTGCGTCACTGTGCAATAGGGGTCGAGAAGCACCACTTGATGACCAAAATATTTGCGCCGATGCTCAGCCGTGCAGCGCGCCAGCTCTCCTTTGAAATCGAGCACGACGCAAGATTCGGATTCTGTTAGTAATGTCGGGATTACGAAGGAAACACCTTTGCCCGCGCCACTGGGTCCGAAGACGGTGGTATGGACGGCATTGGGCATTCGTACCAAGGCGTCCTGCCGGCGAAATCCCGTGGAGGACCCTCTCCATGCACGCCGCTGACGGGGCAAGCGTCCGAGGATTAATCCGCTGGTAGCCCCAAGCATTCCTGCCGTAACCAAGTCGGATTCTTTCGCCCAGCGGGCCGAGCCTAGATCGGTGAGTTGGCGACCTCGACGATGTTTAATGCGCCATATCGCAAACGCAATCAGCCCCAGCAGGCTTGTCGGCCACCATGCCAATAGCAGAAGAAGGGCGCAATACGCCGCGAGCGCTTTGGACAACCACGTCAACATTCGCGTTAAAAATCTCAGCATCCACCTCTTATTTGCCGCAGGGTAGGGGGCATTCCAGCGGCAAATAGATTTGTGAAGCGATTGCACGCGGCAGTCGCGATTTCACAGGAGATATTTATGGATACGCGGAAGATTCAAGAGGTTGATCCGGCTCTTATTTGCCGTCCGGCCCAGGTGCGAACTGACTTTGACGAGCAGGCCTTGGCAGAGTTGCAGGCCAGCATTGCGGAAGTGGGAATTCTCCAGCCGATTCTGGTTCGACTGGAAGAAGGCAAGATAACAGTGCTGGATGGCGAAAGGCGCATCCGAGCGGCCATTACGCTGGGACTTAAGGCGGTGCCGGTGATCTTTGGCGAGGAAAAGCTGGATTCGGCTGCGGTCAAGCAGCGGCAGTTGATCGCCAATACAATTCGCCAGGATCTTTCACCTTTGGAACAGGCCGATGCGATTCGGAGCATGATGCTCGAATCAGGTTGCACGGCCGGCGAAGTCGCCCGCAAGATCGCCAAGTCGCCGGCGACGGTTTCGAAGCTGCTGTCATTGCTTGAGCTTCCACCGGATTTGAGGCAGCGAGTGGCATCTGGCGAGATTGGGCTTTGTGCCGGGCATGAGCTTGCGCGGTCAATGCGGCAGGATTTTGGGAGCAGCCAGCGTCGGCAACGGCTGACTGCCATGCTTGATGCCGTCCGTTCGGTCGTGACGACCGGAGTCGAAGACACGATGGAGGCCTACATCCATGTACTGGAGGAGCTTTTATCGCGAACAAAAGCTGCTCGTAAGAAAGGAATTGAATTGCCTACATATTTGGCGATGTTGCGGGATCAGGCAAGGCTCAAAGATGGTTCAGCCTGAATTTCCCGGACCGCCAAACGGAAATGCCCGCGCCCTCGTTAAGGACGCGGGCAACCGCCAATTCTAGCCTTCAACACATTCGCGATTAGTCTTGTAGCGGCGTGCCTCACGCCCAATCGATCGGGCGATCGTCATCGCAAGCTTCCGCGCGCAAGATCGGATATACATGCTCGGAAGTGTTTCCGTCGCCCGATATGTCTTGAAGTAACGTCCGCCACGAAGCTTTTCCAACAACCGTTGGACAGCGTCGTCCACATGGTACTCTTGGTTCAGCCGGTATTTCTTCAACTCACGCGCTACGATCGGCCGAAGTTCTTCTGTCAGTTTCGAAATCGCCTCCTCATAAATAAAGCTGCGCCACTGCTCCGGCTGAAGTTCGAGCAGCATTTCCAGCATTCGGCTACCGGACTGGGCCAGATTTGCCATAAGCAAAAGGGCGATACGTTTCTCAAATTCGGTCTGTAGACGCTTGGCCGGTTTCTCAATCCGACGCAATCCAAATTCAAATTCTTTCATTTGAAAATCTCCAAACTCTTGCGAGATCGCTGAAGCCGTACACCGCAACGTCGTGGGCCCTGGCGACTGCGGGTATGCTTTCGGCTGTTACAAGAGAGCAGTTCCAACCTGCCGTCCCTCGCCACGCGGCAAAAGTGACAGGTTCACTGGTACAGATGTGCGACAGCCAAGACATGACGTCCGTACTTGTCCGCGGCGGAAAACCGCCTTGGCGGATCAGAAATGAGGTATTTGGCTCAGTCGCACCTCTAGAAAATTTTTCAATGTTTTTTCACGTCCGAACCGACGCATGTGGACATCACGCTGGACAAGTCCAGTCCCCAAAGGACACCCGGCGAGAAATCCAGACATTTCCGGACTTCAGTGGTACTGCGGAAAATGCTTGTGCTAAGGCGGCGACTATGCCATGTTGAAGTGAGCCGCCGGGGGAGAATGCACAATGGGGAATGAGGAAGAAGAAGCTGGGCCATCGAAGGTCCATTCAATCGCGTTACGTGAGTTTGTTCGCAAGGCGGTCCGCGACAATTTGCCCGACGAGTACCGTGACAAAGTCCCGCTTCTCAAGGAACTCATGCAGGTTGTGCGCGACGCCATAGCCGCGGAACTGCAAGTCAACGTCAACCTGATTCTGGATAATTATCCTAAAGAGACGGCCCCGCAGGCACGTCGATTGGTCGACCTGCTAGAGAACGATTTTGCCGCCCTTGGCCTAGCGTTTAAAGACCCAAGGACAGGCGCCCCGAGCCGCCTAACGTTGGCGGCGACACCACCCCAAAATGAAGATCAAAGCTGGCTACAATTAGAACCGCTACCCGGCACAAAAGCCACGCCGCCAAATCGGCTGGAACGGCCGCTTCCATTGTTGCCAATCATATCTGCACCATCCCCCTCTCGTACCGCGAATCAATCACCGCGACGCGGCGGTTAAAAGGGCCGATCTCGCTTATCGTTCCTTCGATCAATTAAGTCCGCTTTCTCTGCCGCACCCCGATATTTTTTATAAGCGCGCGAGTAAGCCTTGCGAAACTTTTCCGCCGGCGCGTTGGTTTCATTCTCGGTCGACTGCGTGTAGCCCGGCTCAGCTACTCGACTCACAATGTCGAGCAATTTGTCAACGCGGCGCTTAAATGCGTCGTCTTCCCAACGCCTAGGAATATCCTCTGGCTTAGGCACTCCATCATCCCCCTCAGCCACGTGGAGGGCCACAATTGCTCGAAAGACAGCCATTTCTTTCTCAGACGATTCTCCAATTGGCTCAATTGCCGCCGCCCAGATAGTGCCCAACCGTTGTCGCAATGCCGGATGCCACAGCCCTTCAGTTTTGAGCCAATTCTCACACGTTAGTAAACGTCCCCAAATCTCTTTCGTTAGTTTCGACTGCAACTCGCGTTCGGTTGGAAGTCCGTGCTCGCCTGCTGATTGTTCCTGCACAGCAGGCGCCATGGCGGTTGCGAATGCGGCAAATTTTGCCCCGAACTCCTTACCGACTCGCTCTGGTAACTCACCGCGATCCGAATCGATATGCCGCCCTATCTCCGCAAGCTCAATGGCATGCTCTTGAAGTCGAGTCCGCATTGACGAATACAGATCACATGCAGCGTCTGCCTGTTTCTGCCTTTCGGTCAATATACCAGCAATCTCGGATTCGCCCTCTGCAATTCGTAGGCACAGTCTGCCGAGTCGCAGGTTTACTGCAGCAACCATTCCATCAAATCGCTGCTGCACGGATTCTACTATGCTTTGTTCCAGCTCTGGCCCCTTCTGCCGAATTGCGCTCACGACGGATTCTACCGTTTTTACCTTCAATCTTTCGCCTGCCGACATTCCTCCAAAAATTCCTGCGACCACCGCCCCCACTATCACAAATGGCAGAAAGGCAAGAGTGAATACAATGGCCAACCACCCAGTGATTACTCCGCCGATTATTGACGCAACAACCACGCCATCACCCGCGGAGAAATCTGATTCAACGCCATTTAGAATTTCCGTCACACGTTGTTCAACTGCCTCTTCTTCGGGAACATCTTTAGAGGCCTTGTTTGTATTTTGTCGAATCGCTGCCGGATTTGTCCCATCGTTAGATCGAAGCTTTGCCCGTAACATTCCCAGCTCCGATGCAATGCTCTCGACACGCTCCGCGTTATCATCTATTTCGGATCGCAATGTACGGACGTGTTCCAAAACCAATTGTGTAAGCTCGTCAGTCTGCCAAGCTTTGGCAATTTTAGCGGCCCAATTCATTGCGACTTTCATGAGTGAATGCTTTGCACTGGCGGAATCAAATATCGCATCCCAAGAACTGACGGATATCGAACTTAGTGCTGTTGGGACTCCCAGACAGAGTTCCTCAATCATCGTTCGAACTGAATCTGAAACTGCCATGTTCAAAAACTTGGCAGCGTTAAGCGATTTCATCTCGACCGCTTTACTGATTCGTTCAGCTTCCGCTTTACATTCGGTGGCACGTTGCCGGGCTTGTGACACTTTCTCTACTAGTTCCCGCGGCTTATTCTCCGCGTGATGCTGAACATCCGAGAGTGCTTCCGCCCGCGCCAGTTCCGCGTAGGTTACGGATTTTTCCAGCTTAGCCGCTGCCCGTTTTGTCATCAGGTATTCGCCAATCGCATTTTCAAACAGTGGCATTCGCGACGCGGCAAGTAGCTCCGGCTCATTTTGGACCTTGGCATTCAGTGCGTCCTCTGCCGATAAGAAGAATATTCGCTCGTCGCTAATGCCTTCAGGCTCTAAGAGCCGTCGTGCTGCTGCTCGAAACGTAGTTAGATCGGCTTCGTCATGCCGGTCGTGGTCGAAATGGTTATAAACGATGAAAAGCACCTTGGAGCTCCATCCCCGGGCACGAAGGTTGTTGAGATACTTCAGTTCATTGTCTTGGCCAATGCCCCTACAGGACCAGACTAGAATGATTGCATCAACGCTGCTTGTTTGCTCCCAGGTCGCATGGGCACGCTCCAGCCCAGCTAGCCCTCCTTCGTTCAATCCTGCGGTATCCTCAATTTCAACACCATTACGGCAGATCGGGATTGGCCAATACACCTCTGCTCGCACGTATCGATGTTGCTTTACCGCTTCCACATCATCTTCAGGGCGCGGCGTGTATAGCGCGTCCGGGATGGTCACGGCGCTGATCAGAACTCCTGGATCCCGCACCAAATCCAATTCGTCGGGCGCATTCGGAGGCCGACGATAGCAGATTGCTCGCTTTTTCTCCCCATAGCGAACGCAGGTGGGGATGGCGGTGCAGGCAAGTCCCTTTTTCGTCGGCAGAACTCTTTCGCCGAGTAGCGCATTAACTAGTGTCGATTTCCCCCGTTTCATATCGCCGAGCACAAGGATTTTGAAACGTTCTTCCAGGAGCCTTTCTCGCCAGAGGGTTAAATCGCTTGCTCGTTGCGGAAAACCTAATGTTCCAAATACATCAGACAAATCGGATGTGATCAAGGCTAAGCGGTCGCGAAGGTAACCGAATTTCTTCAGGGGAACAGTCAAATTGTCCATGAGTCCTCCGACTCGATTTTGACAAAGACCAATGTCAATTACAATAAGCCCACGCTGATCTGCAATTAAAGACAAATTAAAGACCCTCTCAACTTAAGCTGTTTTGGCAGCGAATATTACAAAAGTGTACGGGATCCAAATTAGCCGTAGTTATCCGTCGAAATGCGTCGCTCCCATCGGGAATTCGGTGCCGCACGCGGTCATTGGGATTAATCCCATTCAATCGCTTCGACGATTGTGCTTCGCATGTCGCTTGAAAGTTGGGTTGGTTCATCTGTCTCCTGAATCCATGACACTTTGTGCCGCGTCAACGATTCAAAGAGGCGGATGTAGGGCCGTACTTCAGCGTTCAAGTTGCGTCCCCGAACGCGAATCTGTTGGCCGAGAGCGTGAATGGTGATGCCTTCGGACGGATTAAACTCGATGCGTTCAATCCAGCCATAGCTAATTGCCAGGATATTTCCGGTCTTTTTCCTCATTTCAAGACTGACTGCACGGTCGCGCGTGCCTCGGACGAATCCGAACGCGCCGATATCGTCGATCACTTCCGCTTCTTCGGGCGCGGTGTCATCGACGGTTGCTTCGCCGCTGTTCCGCCGGAAATATTTATCCAAGCCCTTATCGCTCATGGCTCAATTCCTGCTGCTTGCGTGTTTCGATCCCATTTTCTTTGCGGATGGCCAGTTCCTGACCCATCCTCTCGATCACCGCGTGGTGTCGGCGGCGATCGTGGATCGTTACCAATTCCGTTGCCGTCATTCGATCATCGCTATGAGCGATGGCATCCAGCAGTGCTGCTTTATCGTCGGTGTAGAGGGTTACTTGCTGGCGCGCACGGGAAGCGGATACATAAAACTGCTCTTTGGATGATGCGGGGAATGATTCCGATGCCTGCCCGACAAAAACGCGGTCTACAGTTTGTCCTTGGCTGGCATGGCTGGTGACCACGTAGCCATGCTTGATATGCCCGAAATCCTTGGAAATCTCCCAACCATTATTAAGTGTGATATTGCCATCCGCGTTAAATCCTTTGACCGTGTAAACTGAACCGTTGTTGAGGCGGTGGGCGCCATCGGCGGTTTTTCCGTTCTGCGTGACGCGGATTAAATCACCTGATGCAATGGGCATGATATTTTGGTGAAATACCTGAAACCTATCAGCCTGATCCAAGGGCAACGGGTTTTTCCCGTCAACGACAATCCGCTGGCCCTTGGTAAATCCTTTGGCATTTTGCGTGAAAACGAGCACATCGCCCGCTTGGTAGTTCAGCAGATCACGGCGCTCGCCCAGCGTTAAATTCGTTTTTTCCAATATGGGGAACCGGCGCTGTTCTTTTTTGAGCTTCCCAGCTTGCTGAAGCTGCGCGCGAATTTCATCGCTGATGAGTTCTCCCTCATGATGAGTAGGGGACACCACCAGCGCTGACTTCCCCGCGGAGACGGTGGCGACATAGTCCGCGGCCAAAGCCTTGTACCGGTCGGCTTCGGGAATCTCGCGGATCCAGCCAAGCTGGTCGAGTTGATGAAATCCATCTGCAGTTCGCCCTTCGCTCAAGGCTTCTACTGCCCGCTTATAGGCTCCGGCCTGCCGCTGCACGTCCTTGAGTTCCGCCGGAACTAAGCCGGCTTCGGTTTCCAGCAGGTGAAGGACTGCTCCGCGCGTGACTGATCCGTGCTGATTTTTGTCACCGGATAAAATGACTCGCGCGTCGAGCCGGTCCGCCAGTGCGAATACCTGAGCCATTTCGTGCGCTCCCACCAGGCCCGCTTCGTCAATCCAGAGGACCTGCCCACGGGCTTGGTCCTGGAGGTCTTTGTTTATAAGGAGCATGGCCAAGGTATCCGCGGTGACAAAGCCTTCCTGCCGCAGCACGCCGCGGCTGGCATTGGCAGAGGGTGCAAAGGTTAGTACACGTTTGCCGCCGGCTTCGATTCCTTCGACCGCTTCCTGCATCATGGATGTTTTGCCGGTGCCGGCGCCCCCGCGGATCAATATGACGCGGTCTTTGGAGGAAAGAACATGCTGCACGGCGCTGCGCTGATCGCGATTGAGCCAATCCCGCTGAATGCGATAGTCCGATCCATGGAGCGCGGCGCACGTTCCTCTCCCTTGGCGCGCGAAGCCAATCATGGATTTTTCTTCGCTGAGGACCTCGCGCGTCGTAATTAGGCGCGTTCCATCGCGCTCGGCATTGATGAAATTCCGACTCTGAGCCTCGCGCTCAACGGACGCAATGGATGCCCTCCCCACCGAATGCTTCAGCGCCGTCGCCAACAAACGCCGCTCCGGCACCACCGACTTGCGCTCAAACCAATGTTCAACGGCAACGTCGATTGCTTGGCCGGCGGCGTGCTGATCTTCCGCAATGCTGGGACCGCCTACACGACCGCAAATGCGGTGGAGGCTCTCCAATTCCGCATCGGAAAGGCGTGCTTTCCAGATCGCACGCAGATCCTCCATCGACAGGTCTTTCTGCTTGTGCTCGCGAGTTTTTGCGCCAAGTTGTTCCTTTTCCTTGGCATCAGTGATCCCCTTGTCCGCCGCTTCTTTTTCAATCAGGGCGGTTCGCCTGGAGAATTTAGCGAGCGTTGCTGGGGACAATCCTTGGATTTCCCAGCCGGAGCGCGTGCGGTCAACGGGCAAGCCCAATTCCACCATCCGCCCCGCCAAGCGCGAGTGAAACCGCGCCTCAAAGTAGGGGGCATCTTTTTTAAGGCCGGCAAACTGTCCGGCTTTCCAGCGCTGTTCTTTCTCGTCGAACGTGGCGTTGAAAACGAAACAATGCATGTGCATGTGTGGATCGGGAATGCCGTCCACGGGTCTGGCGGTCAAATGGGTATATTCACCCCAGATCATGTCGCCGGTGATGCGGTCTTCGTTTCGACCATCCTTTCGCACCCGGGTTTTCAACTCCGATTCCATTTCCTTCATCGTCTCCCGGACGGATGCTTGGAATGCCTGGAGGATGCGGTCATCCTTGGTGATGCCGTAGAGCAGGGAGAGGCTCTTGGCGGGATGAAAGTTGAAGTCATATCCCACGCGACGCCCCTGATCGCGGCGCAGCGTGAGCGAATGACCGGTGGATGGGTGCCGGTTATCACATAAGGCATCCCAGTCGTTTTTCTCGATGCAGCCGGTCAAACCCAAGCGCGCAGCGCCAGCCCCGCGCCAAAGGCCAATCAGCTCCTGGCCTTCGCTGTAATAGTCAGCGCTGCCGAAGTAATTCTTGGCGCGCGCACTGCTGGTGCTCTGTATGATCCGAAGCATATGTTACTCCAGTATAAATCTGGACTTCTTTAAGATTTGTTAACCGGCGCAGCACTGCTAATTGGTCGCAACAGCTGGGTGAAAACCGGCCCTTTTCTCGATATTTACGTTCCAGCACAGGAGCATGACACCACATCGTTCTGGCCAAGGCTTATGGCACCTATGCGATCAAATGTGCCGCTTTGGCACGTTCCAATATCCGTTGCGTGAAAAAATAAATCGCTTGACAACATTGATCCGCGATCGCTGCCTACAAACCAGGGCCAATGCGGTTTACAGCGGGCAATTTCCGAGGCCACATTCCGCATAACGGTGGTTTGCGCGACCATGACATGGACGCATATCCCGCCCGCCTCTACCTCTCTATTTGCCGCAGCCCCGTGCCCAGTCGCGAAAAAAAATGCGAATTCTGTTCGTGACTCGACAGCCTTCCGACCCTCGTTCTCCATACAGCTGCCTATTGCCGTGCAATTCGATCTGTCTGCCATTGCCAAGACCTTCTTCGCCAAAGCCCGCGACCGGATCGATTGCTCTGGTCGGCTAAAGGGCTACGCCCGCGGGGCAACGCCTCGTGCCGTCGATGATTTTTCGCGTGACCGCCCCTGGCGAGTTTGCCTGGCAAAGAAAAATCACATCCGTCACATCGACCTTGCTCTTGCCGCGCCCTCCCGCCGCAACCGATCCGGCCGCGTTTACGCTCCCGGTGCGGGTTTGAGCCCTCCGTCACGCTTTGGTGAACGGAAACTCAAACCCTTTTTACAGGAGCGTGCATCATGGCGAAGAAACAGTCCGACAAAGTCCGTCCGGTCGAAGAAATCCGCATCGGCAACATCAAGGCCGCCCTCTGGCGGAACGAAGGCGAGAAGGGCGCTTGGTTTAACCTCACGCTCCAGCGGCTCTATCGCGACGCCGAGGGCCAATGGTACTCCACCGCCAGCTTCGGGCGCGATGACCTTCTGGTCCTGGCAAAACTCGCCAACGCCGCTCATACGCGGATATTGCAGCTCACCGCCGAGCAGCGCCCGGCGAAGTCCGCTGCCGCATAATGTGCGGCACACAATTAGGTTCTTCCGACCGTCCGGTGATTGTCATCACCGGACGGTTCTTTTTTATTCCAGCGCATGTATCCCCATATCCAGAAGATGCAGCAGTAGCGACGCAGCGCGCTGCCCCGCGACGATGATCTCCGGCGTTGCCGCGCCGCTGGCTGGCTCGGTCGCTGCCGGTCGTGCCAAGCGCTGCGCTACCGCCTGTCACTCCTTCCACTCCCTCGCGGGCGCCCGCATCCCGTCCCCGCCGGTGGGGGCTTCTTCCCATCCACCGCCCCATGGCTCTGGCATGAGCGGTGGATGGGAAGAATTGCCTGTGGGCTTTGTGGCCCAAGGCCGTCCATCGCGAGCTTTTCCATTTACTGGAGGTTCGCCATGAACGCGAACATTGTGCTATCGAAGGTCGTGCCGGGGAAGGTCAATCCGCGTCGAGTCAAGCCGGATCGGGAGGCCCATCGCAAACTGGTGGCGTCGATCAAGTCGTTTGGGTTGCTGGAGCCGCTGGTGGTGCGTCCAGTGGGCAAGCGGTTTCAGGTAATTGCTGGGAACCGCAGGCTGGCGGCGTTGTGTGAGGTCCACCAGCAGGAGAAGAACACCATCAAGATTCCCTGCATGGTGCGGGAAGCGGATGATGTCTCCGCCGAGGCGTTGTCGCTGGCGGAGAACTTCGCCCGCGAGGGGATGCACCCGCTGGACGAAGCGGAGACTTTTGCCCGGTTGGCGGGGGAGGAAGGGAAGGACGCCGAGAGCATCGCCGCCCAGTTTGGCGTGAAGGATCATTATGTCCGGCAGAGGATGAAGCTGGCGACTCTCGCCAACCCCATCAAGACGGCCTACCGGGAAGGAACTATCGACACCGGGACGGCGGAGGTGTTCACATCAGTGCCCAAGGAGCGGCAACTGACGGTCTGGCAGGAGTTAAACGGCCATCCCCGCCATGCCGAACAGGTGCGGAATGTCATCGCGGCGGCGTGGATCGATGCAGGGAATGCCGTGTTCGATGTATCTATATTGTCGCCAGCGGCGGTGAGCCGGGACTTGTTTGGCCAGCGCGTACTGGTGGAGCGAGCCGCGTTTATGGAGGCTCAGGCTACGGCACTGGTTCAAGAGCGGGAGGCTTTGACCGAAGACGGGTGGAAAGAGGTCATCATCGGACCCAAGGCCGATGTACAGGATCGGCTCTGGTCGATGACCGAGGCGCAAGTGGAGTATGACGAGGAGACGATCCGCAAGCTGGTGGCGATTGATAAGCGGTGGGAGCGCGTCGAGGGGAAGATTGCCAAGGTGCCAGAAGAGGATATGGACCGGGCGGCGGCGTTGCAGGGGGAACTGGATGCCCTCAATGCCGAGGCGGGCAAACTCCATTCCGAAGCGCCCCGAAAATACAGCGAAGCGACCAAGGCCAAGGGAACGGTATTTCTTATGCTCGACCTCGACGGCAGCGTATGTCGGGAGTATCGTGTTCCCAAGCAGGCCAAGGGGGTTAACGGCAGTGAAGGGAAGGGACCAGATGATGGAACAGCCCTCGCACCCGATGCACCCCCGACCGCTGGTGATTTGAGCGACCGGCAACTTGTGACGACGTTTACGCAGCAGGCGATTGCCGTGCGGCAGGCGATTTTGGAGCAGCGGCTAGTGGGGAAGCGAGTATTGGTGCTGATTCTGCATGATCGCATCCGCTCTGAGGCATTGTCGATTCGGCATGACGCGAACAGCACCACGGTCCATGCCGACCGTACCGAGGGATTTGCATCCCCTGCCTTAACTGCATTACGGAAGCGTCGGGCAGAGATTGACCCGTTTATCAAGAAAGCCCCTCATAATGACGTTGAATCATATGAACGGTTGTGCAAATTGTCCGAGGAAAAGTTGGATGCCTTGATCGAACTACTGACCGCAGAGTGCTTGTCGGCCCATATGTCACGGCGAACGGCACTCATCGAACGTTTGGCGGGTGAACTCGATGTAAACATGCGAGAGGTCTGGCGTCCGGATGCGGCGTGGTTGTCGAGTTACCAGAAGGTGCAATTGGCGGACTTGATCGGCGAGCTTCGTGGCGGAGTGATGCACCGACCCTCCGACGATCGGAAGAAGACGGAATTGGTGTTGTCGCTGGAGAAGTTGTTTGCAGATGCCGCCGAGGGCAAGTTGGAAGATGCCAAGTTGGCCGAGACGGTCAATCGCTGGCTACCGTCGAATCTTCGACCCGAAGCGAAGGCGAAGTGAACCGCTACGGGGTTCGTCGAGTGTGTCCTTATCTATAATGTATGCCGTGGGCCGGTCGGGCACCCCGATCGGCCCGCTTCTTTGCCTTTCATTCCCGCGCGGAGGGTCGTTTACGACGTGGCCGCGCGCCTTTCGGGCGCGCGGGGTTGGATTCATGTGCAGTCAGGGGTGCCCTTCATGCCTTGGCTTCCGATCCGCTCCCATTCGGCCTATTCGATGGGCACGTTAAAGCCGGCGCCGGGCCGGTCAAGCTGCCAAGACGGTTTCCCCTGCGGGGACCCTCCGTCTTTCGCCTGACCGGTACGCTATCGCCCCGGACTGGTCCGGCTTTGTTCCACGTACCATCAGGCCGCGATGGGCGCGGTCGGACAACTCAAAATGAAGGAACTACACCATGACTGACAACACCAACACCGCCGCTTCCAAAGCTCCGAGCCACGTCGTTTATCACGTTCGCGAGAGCAAAGGGGGCAAAGGATTCTGGACCCGCATCGGCTCCGCCTGGGTCCACGCCGACGGCAAAGGGTTTAACGCCCAGCTCGACGGCTTGGTTCCCCTCGACGGACGAATCACCTTCCGCGTCGCTTCCGAGAAGAAGGACTGACCCCCGCGGGCGGGCCGCATGGCCCGCCCCTTACCTCAGAAAGGATTTTACCTATGCGCAATACAATCAACCCCTTCTACGCAGCACCCGTAGTCGCGGAAGCACTTCCGAGCCGAACGCCAATCTATGCCCGCCTGCCGGCGGCGCCCGTCAACGCCAGTCCGGTGCCGCACCTGACCAGCCTGTATCATTTCGACCGTGCCGGCGAGTATGGTTCGCGCCAGTATCCCGGCAACTGCGGCGGGAACCTGATCAAGGACCTGCTGCTCTACTTCCAGCCCAGTCTGGTCTTCGACCCCATGAGCGGCTCCGGCACCTGCCGGGACGTCTGTGACGAACTGGCTATCCCCTGCATCTCCTGGGACATCCATCAAGGACAGGATGCCTGCGATCCGGTCGACTTCCCGCCGGCCGAGACCTTTGACTTCATTTGGGCTCACCCGCCTTACTGGCGGCAGAAGCTCTACGCCGACGATCCGAGAGACCTCTCCCGTTGTCCCACGCTGGAGGAGTTCCTCCGCCGTTATGGCCGGTTTATCCGTAACTCTGCTTCCGCCCTCAAGCCCGGCGGCAAGCTCGTCATCCTCATGGGTGACTATCCCGACCGCGAGGCCGGGTTCGTTCCTCTCACCTATCACACCAAGCGTCTGGCCCTGGCCTGCGGCATGATCCAGTCCTGCACCGATATCATCCGATTCGGCCACGGGGCATCCAGTAGCCGCAAGATCTACCGCACCAGCTTCATCCCCGGCCTGCACGACACCTGCATGGTCTTTGAGAAGCCCCGGTAATGCGAGATCATTCTGGTGCGAAATAGCGGTTTCGATCCAAACGGGCGCATGCTCAGGAGAGCATCACCCGTCAATTTCTGTGCCGCCAGTTCCGCCGAGCGGCTGGAACTTGCCCAGATCCTGCTCGACACTAGATGCTTTATAGGTGAGCCGGACGGGCATTCTCCACGGTCAATTTCAGACCGATGGCCTTCATGACGCCGACAAGGGTGGAAAGGCGGGGATTACCGTTAGATGAAAGGGCTCGATATAGGCTTTGACGCTCAATGCCGGCGGCTTGAGCAACTATCCGGAGGACGAGAGAGTTTCTAAGCGATAATGTCGTCCAATTCCAGCTTCAATGCGTCGGCGATCTTCTTAAGGACTGTGACCGATCCTTGTTTCTTACCGCCTTCAAGTTCCGTCAGATACGCCCTGGCGATCCCCGCAGCTTTGGCGAGTTGTTCCTGGGTCAGCTTGCGATACTCGCGGAAGACTCGGATGGGACTTTCGCCGTCAACCAGGCGGTCCGCTACTTCGGACGGAAACATCTCGTCTTTCCTCGCCTTCGCCTCGTCATAGCCAGCGATGTCTTCCAACATGTCGGCGTCGTGGACCAGCCGCTCAAACTCCTTGAGCGGCACCACGGCGAACTGTTTGCCTTTTCGTTCAATAATCTCGGTTTTCATTGGTAAGCGCCTCCACGCGGTTTTATATCAACAATCAATATGACGACGCGCACGCCGTCGATTTCGTAAAGCACACGCCAATCCCCCACCCGAAGCCGGTATCCCTTCCGTCCCTGGAGCTTGGTCGCGTTCGTATTCCGTGCATAAGGATCGCGGGCAAGTTCGGCGATCTTCCGACGGATGATTTCCGCCATGTTCTGCGGCATCCGTCGCAGCGATTTCAACGCCGACTTGGAATATTCGATCCTATGCACATATCTAATGTAGCTTAAAGCTACATGGAAGGCAAGGAAAAAATGTGGCCGCCCATAACCTGCCTGCATTTAACAGGGGGGGATGACGTATACCCTATTTAGGGTATATTTGTGCCCCTATGCCAAACATCATGATGGTCCTTAATGACCAGATGCGCCGGGTCGCCAATCGCCAGATCAACCGTCAAGGCAAGGTCGTCCGCAAGCTCCTTGCTCAGCACCGCCGGGATATCGCCAGCCTACGGAAGCAGCTAACCCAGCTTCATCGTGGCATTAAACATATGTCCAAGAAGGGACTTCGCAGCAATTCACCGCATAACGCTGCTCCGGCAATTGCCGATAGCGGTCAGCCAATGCGGTTCCGCGCCGACGGCCTCAAAACCCATCGCGCCAAGCTCGGGCTTTCGGCGGCGGATTACGGGAAGCTGGTCGGGGTCTCCGGTCTGACCATCTACAACTGGGAAGCCAAAAAGGCCAAGCCGCGCCGAAGCCAGATCACCAAAGTTGCAGCGATTCGCGGCATGGGCAAACGCGAAGCCCTCAAACGACTGGCGGAAATCCAGTAGCCCGCATCGAAGGATAATTCCGCGACGTGTGAAACACGCGGAGAATCTCGACGCGCTGGTCGTGAATACGATAGACAATTAAATAGGGCAGATTCGCCAGCACGATCTCGCGTGTGCCCGGAACCATGCCGATGCGTCCGGATGACGGAAAATCACCGAGGCGAAACGTCGCCGTGCGAATTGCTTGAGCGACCTGGCGAGCGGCGATGGGATTTTCCGTGGCGATCCAGGCATGCAGCGAGCGTAATGATTCTACGGCACTTTTCAGCCACACAATCCTCACCGGGTCAGCTCGTCAAACGTCGCGGCAACCTCTTGATCGGTCGCAAATCGACCGGCATCCGCCTCGTCAATAGCCTTATGCACTTCCTCAATCTGCCAGCGATGTAATTGAACATACTGTTCCACCGCGTCTTTGATCAGATAACTGCGATCGCGGTCAAGCTGTTCTCCAAGTTGATCAAGAAAAGCAATGACTTCGCCGTCCAGGCGGCAGGTGATGGCGACTTTTTTCATATTCCCCCAGCAGTCGTTGGCATCCCTAAGCATACAGCTGATTACAGCTTCGCGCAAGGCATTTCCATGTATTAGCAGGTGCCGACCGAAGACAAATTGCCTTGTGTATCTCGTTTTAAGCATGTCATTCAAAGCCATAGAAAAGCTCCCACCCACTTCAATCTCATGAAGGTCACATTGTAGCGACCGTGCTCGCCGTCAAGGTGCCCACCGCAAGCGGTCCCCCCGCCGGGGGTTCCACCTGGACTGCTGCGCTCAGTCGCTAAGGGCCTCCTCCATTGAGGTCAAGGCGGGTGTGTGGTTGTAGCCCACATCCCAAAGAAAAAGCCTTGTCACACTCATTTGGAAGGAGCGTTTTATGTCGTTCGATATTTACCAGTCCGTCACCGATCAAATCATTGCCATGCTGGAGAAGGGTGTCGCCCCCTGGCGTTCCCCGATCCTGGGCCGATCTTCCGCCGGTCATCCGAAGAACCTGGAGAGCGGAAAGGAGTATCGCGGCGTCAACGTCTTCTTATTGGCATTTACGGCTTGGGCACAGGGCTATGAATCTTCCTACTGGCTCACGTTCAATCAGGCGAAGCAGCAGGGAGGTTCGATCAAGAAAGGAGCCAAGTCGTCGATGGTCGTCTTCTGGAAGAAATACGATACCGAAGACCGCGAGACCGGCGAACCGAAGACCGTTCCCGTGCTCCGTTACTTCAGCGTGTTCAATGTCGCCCAATGCGATGGAATCAAAGCACCCGACGCCGTTCCATTTACGCCGGCCGACTTCAAACCCATTGACGCCGCCGAGGCGCTGGTCAGAGGATATGAGAGCGGGCCATCCATCGTACACGGCGGCCAACAGGCGTTTTACCGTCCGGGGGCGGACATCGTGCAGATCCCCGAGCCGACGCGGTTTGCAACCGGGCAGGAATTTTATTCCACCCTTTATCATGAGCTGGCCCACAGCAGCGGGCATAGCCAGCGGCTGGATCGTGGACTGGACAGCGACCCCAAGCCCTTCGGTAGTGCCGATTACGGCAAGGAGGAACTGATCGCCGAGATGGCCGCTGCGTTTCTCTGCGGGGAAGTGGGGATTCATCCGGCGGTGATCGGCAACCAAGCCGCCTATATCGGCGGATGGCTCAAGCAGTTGAAGAACGACAAGAAGCTTGTCATCGCCGCCGCCGGTGCCGCACAGAAGGCGGCAGACTGGATTCGCGGGGAGCGGGGCGAACCGATGCCCTGATTCAGCCATGAAAACAGCAGGCCATCCGCCTTGGATGGCCTGCCTTCCATTCGAACCCGACGATATTAATATTACCGGCGGCGACGGATCGCCAGCAAACTGCCGATCATCATGGCGCCAGCCATGCACGGCTCAGGCACTGCCGACGTAAATTGGAAATTAGAAATGTACTGGTCGGCGCCGGCAACCGTTCCGCCCGTTACACCGACATAGGCGGTGGAACTACCCAGCATCGTCACCAGTGAAGGGCTCAGCACATAATCGGTTGACCAATTGCCGTTCGTAACCGTATCCGTAAGTCCTTCATGGACCAGCGAACCGTTGTAACTGATTACAACATTGATCGGATCGCCGGAATAGGCATTTACAGGACTTACAGCGCCTGGGCCGCTGGGAATGCTGCCGTTCTTCGCCAGTTCACTTACCGTCACCGCTGTGCCCTGATTGAGCAGCCCAACGATAATGCCGAGGCTTGACGGTACGCCCAGGTATCCCAAGCCTCCCGAACTGCCCACCGCTGAACTACCACTGGCGGAGTTTTCCACGACGAACGTGATGCCCTGGTACGCATCGAAGTTAAATCCGATATTCGTCGCCTGATACGTGAACGAAGCTGTGAATGAGCCAACAGCTTGCTTGGTACTCGTAAAGATCGAGCGGGATTCGCTGCTCCCGCCATTGGTTAAGTGAATCGTTCCCGTTGCGATCGAGACGGTGGGCGGTGACCCCGCATCCGTCTGATTGATGCTAAAACCGGAAAAATCGCCGAAGCCGACGATGGCGGCTTGGACGGGGGATAAGAAGCAGGCGGCGGCAGCGAGTGCGGCCAGCGTTATGTGACGAACGACCATATGTGTTTCCTCCCAAAGGAATCGGAATAGCCTCAACCACGACGCTCGCGGCCGAGTCGTGCGGCACATTAGCAATTTTTCTGAGGGCGGTGGGGAGGCACCTTGAATCCGATGCTGGCCGGTAGTGATAAAATCAATCCGCGCGGACCCGCGCGGATTGATTTAGAGGGGGGAAATAATTTTTATTTTTTTCGTTCTGTTAGCTCGCGCGGCCGCGCGGAGGGCATTGAATAAGGGCGGGAAGCTCATAGGGGTCAAATCCATGCGTCACTGGCGGCCAAGGCTCCGCAGAGGGTTTCCGATGCATCACCGGAGACTTTGCCGACTTCCGACGAGTAGGGAGCTGGCCGCCCCATCGCAGTCAAGACCAAGCCCTGGCAGGTGGTCGGGGAACTATTTTCCCCTGCTCTTCGGGCATTCCTCGCGAGACAAAATAGTTCCCCGACCAGCCTTGACAGCTCCCCCCGCTCAAGATGGATTTCAAGCAAGTAAGCCGCCGCTTGTTTCGGCGGCTTCTAATTTCCGCATTCTGTCATCGTTGCGAATCGGGCGAGTTGATCGTTTTCATTGTTTCGTTCTGAGACAATCCCAGCCCTTTTCCGCCTATCTTTATGGTGGAGTCTCAAAACAATACGCATGCGTCTAAGTTGAAATTGTGAGCAGACATCTCCCCTTAGCACGGCTAAGGAATGTTTCACCGTGAAACTGGCTGTGAGAGCCATTTTCCGAGGGACAGTGGTACGCGAATCATGATAGGATTATCATGTAAATTGCGCATGGTGCGCGGATGGAAACAAGCAGCAGTAGAGGGGGGACCACATGCAAGAATTGCCAGCGACCGGGTTCTTACGATTGACCCAAGTATTGGAGTTTATTCCGTTGGGGAAGACGTGTTGGTGGGAAGGTGTGAAGTCGGGACGCTTTCCGAAGCCAGTGAAGTTGTCCGCGCGATGCACGGCGTGGCGGGCCGAGGACATCAGGCACTTAGTGGAAGAACTGTCTAAGCAACAGATAATGACGCACTGAATACAGTTGGTATGTGTGACACGGCGCATCCTCCATTAATGTCGCTAGGTTTAGGTTCATACGGCATTTTTACCAACCTATTAATCTCTTAAAGGAAAACGGCGTTAACTTTTAGGGGTGTGTAACAAAATGTGTAATTCGACAAGCCATGGGAAACGGGCTGGTCGTACAGATTTTGACGCCAGTGCAGCGGGAGTATTCTTACTCGATTTTGTAAGAAAACCGTGCCATTATTTCTTACATGAGCAGAACCAAATCACCGGGGTCTATTGATGCACGGATCGTCGCGTCGATCCGTGCTCGCGGTTGCGGCTCCGTTTTCGTGCCGGCGGGATTCCTCGACATTGGCAACCGAAGGGCAGTGGACATCGCCCTGCATCGGCTTGTCCGTGACGGAAGGATCCGTCGACTGGCCCGTGGGGTGTACGATTATCCGAAGAAGCATCCGAAGCTCGGCATACTTACGCCATCTGCTGATGCGGTGGCACGGGCGTTGGCCGGTCGCGATCGGGCACGTCTCCAGCCGGCCGGCGCCTACGCCGCCAACGCGCTCGAACTCTCCGAACAGGTTCCCGCCAAAGCGGTGTTTCTCACCGACGGGCCGTCACGCACCGTGAAGATCGGGTCGACCACGATTCAACTTCGCCGGACAACACCGAAGAATATGGAGTCGGCGGGCCGGCTGAGCGGGTTGCTCATCCAAACGCTTCGTGAGCTGGGAGAGGAACACATCACAAGCGAGCGGCTCGAATTGTTGAAGGGAAGAATCCCGGCCCGGGAGCGACCGGAACTGCTCAAGGATTTGCGCCTAGCCCCGGCGTGGATGCACTCGACCTTCCGTGAATTAGCGGGGGACACCGCGTAAAGCTGTTTATGGACACAAGCAACGCGAACTAGATTAGCAATACCATTTGGCACATCTCCATTTTGATTATTTGTACTTTATCGCTCCGTTCCGTTACTATGCATTTTCAATTCCGCCGGGGTGATCTTGCGCGTCGTTACATGTGGTGCCGAAAATCGGTCGCCGTAACGTCATATCTTCACAACCCATATTGCCGAAAAAGGAACGCTCGATGCGAATTAGCTACGTAGAGATACAAGGCTTCCGGAAGTTAGAGCGCATTCGAATTGATCTCAACGACACCACAACACTCTTCGTCGGAGCGAATAACAGCGGCAAGACTTCGGCTATGGACGCGTTGTGTACGTTCCTCACAGAGACTTGTGATTTCACGACAAATGACTTTACGCTGTCCAATTGGAGTCAAGGCAATGCAATTGGCGCGAAGTGGCTGAAGGACGATGGAGCCAAGCCAGTCTCGGCTGATCCAGACCCATCTTGGGAGGCTGTTGTCCCGACGCTAGACGTTTGGATTACGGTCGAAGATGGTGAATTCCACTATGTCCGAGGAATACTTCCCACACTGGATTGGGCCGGTGGGGCGCTTGGTGTCCGACTTCGTTACGAACCCAAGGATGCTCTTGAACTCAAAGCGCAGTATCTGGCTGCCGCAAAGCTCGCCGCTGAAACGAAGGCCGCTGGGGCGAAGAATGGGAACGGTACAGCTGCAGCAGTGACTCTTTGGCCATCGGACCTCCGAAGCTTTCTGGATCGGAAACTCGGCTCTCTATTCACCATAAAATGTTATCTTCTAGACGCGTCGAAAATGAAGTCGCCCGTAAACGGCGTTGCTCAACCTCAAGCGTTGCCAGCAGGGTCAGAGGCCATCGAAGGAAAGCCACTCAATAAACTAATTAGAATCAATGTGATTGGTGCTCAGCGAGGGTTTGGAGCTCAGGGAAGCGGCGACTCAGAAGATCTGGAAACCGCACGAAAGAACGGCAGGCTCTCGGAGCAACTGAAGTCATATTACAAAAACCATCTGGACCCAACTGACTATCCTGAGCCATCTGACCTTGAGGCATTGGCGGCAATCGAAGAGGCGCAACGGCAATATGATTTGCGTCTCAAGGATGGCTTTGGTGCTTCCATGAAAGAATTGGAAGACCTCAATTACCCTGGTGTGACGGATCCCGTCCTCAAAATTGGAACGAAGCTCAGACCTGTGGATGGTCTCAGTCACAACGCCGCGGTCCAATACCACCTCGTTGGCGAAGGTGCAGACGGTAAGACACAAGCTCTTACTCTTCCGGAACAGTACAACGGGCTGGGATATCAGAATCTCATCTCAATGGTATTCCGGTTGATGGCCTTCCGTGATGCCTGGATGCGGGTTGGGAAAGCGTCAAAGAGCACGACGTCAGAGCAAAATGGGCATCAGATTCCTCCGCTGCACTTAGTCCTCATCGAAGAACCAGAGGCGCACCTTCATGTGCAGGTGCAACAGGTGTTTGTGCGAAAGGCTTATGATGTTTTAAGAAATCATGTCGAGCTAAAGGCGAAGACGCAACTCTGCACACAGCTCGTCGTAAGCACTCATTCAAGCCACATAGCCCATGAATGCGAGTTCTCCTGCCTCCGATATTTTCGGCGGTTACCGAAGACTGCTACCACAGTTCCTACTTCCGCAGTCATAAACTTGTCTGAGGTATTCGGGTCGGAAAACGACACTTCTAGATTTGCCGCACGCTACTTGCTTTCGACACACTGCGAACTGTTCTTTGCCGATGCCGCCATCTTGGTCGAAGGTGCAGCAGAGCGAATGCTGGTGCCTCATTTCATCAAGCATCACTTCGAGAAGGTACATCGAAGCTACGTCACGTTGTTCGAGATTTCGGGGAGCCATGCGCATCGACTCCGACCACTGATCGAGAAGCTCGGACTCGTAACCGTCGCCATAACCGATCTTGACGCTGTTGATCCGGCCAACAATCGAAAGAAAGCGCCTCCGAGAAAGGGCGCCGGCCTGGTGACAAGCAATCCCACTCTCAAGGAGTGGCATCCACAGAAAGAAACAATCGACGACCTCTTGGCGCTTAAAGCAGAAGCGAAGGTGAAGGCCTATCCAGACGTACCGCTTTTTTCTGTGCGATGCGCCTATCAGACCGCGGTACAGGTGAAGTTCAAGAGCGGATCGGTTGAAGTCATTGCTCGCACATTTGAAGATGCGTTGGTGCTTGAGAATTACAAGGTGTTTTCACTCATGCCTCCAGGCACTGCGGCAGATCGCTTTAACGCGGCGATACATGATGCTGCCAACGCGGATGACCTCACGGAGAAGCTGTTCGCTGCCGTCGAGGCTTGTGACAAAGCGGCCTTTGCACTTGACGTACTTTTCCACTGCGATCCGAAAGCGCTTTCCGTCCCGTCGTACATTTACGAAGGCTTGGAGTGGCTTCAGAAGCAGCTTGACCGCAAGCAAGTGGATCTTCTCGCAACCGCTGCTGCAGCCGAGGTGAAATGATGTCGCAACTGGGAATCCAAGAGCATGCGGAGGTAGCGCGCGTGATCGCCGACTGCCTTGATCCAGAAAATCCGAAGAGCTTCTTTTTATACGCTGGGGCTGGCTCGGGAAAGACACGTTCGCTGGTGGAAGCGCTTGATCACTTTCGCAAAGTGCATGGCGATCGGTTCCGATTTCGTGGGCAGGTTATATCGGTAATTACTTACACGAATAATGCCCGCGACGAGATCAAACGACGGCTGAACCATGATCCGGTAATTCAAGTGTCGACGATCCATAGTTTCATGTGGGACCTCATTAAAGGGTTTAACACGGACATCCGGAAGTGGCTTGGGACCGCCCTGAAGGAGGACATCAGGGAGTTGCAGGGATTGATCGCAAAAGGAAGGCCAGGGACGAAGACCATGGTGGAACGGGAAAGGAGTTTGAAGTCCAAAACGGAGCGTCTGAACAATCTCCCATCAATAATCTCCTTCGCGTACAGCCCGACTGGTGATAACCGAACGAAGGATTCGCTCAATCACTCAGAGGTGATCAAGATTGGATCTGCGTTCCTGAATCAAAAGAGCCTAATGCGGAAATTGGTCGTCAGCGGATCGCCATTCATCCTGATTGACGAGAGCCAGGACACTAACCGGGAACTGATGGAAGCATTGCTCGCATTACAGCAAGATCGCGCAGCCGCTTTCGGGCTCGGACTGTTCGGCGACATGATGCAACGGATTTATGCCGATGGAAAGAATGACCTTGTACAAAGCATTCCCTCCGAGTGGGAGACGCCTCAGAAGACCGTGAACTTTCGCTGCCCTAAAAGAGTCATCCGTCTCATCAATCAGATCCGTAAATCCGCGGATGGATGGGAACAAGTCGCTCCAGACAAGGCGGCCGAGGGATGTGCACGGTTGTTCATCGTGCCGTCTCCAGCAAGAGACAAGCAGGCTGCAGAGAAAGCTGTGCGAGAAAGAATGGCGGCGTTAACCAGTGATGCTGCTTGGGGTGATCAGGGAAGCACCAAGACCCTAATTCTTGAACATCACATGGCGGCAAAGCGAATGGGGTTTTTGGAGATGTATGAACCGCTCGCAAAAGTAGAGCAATTCCAGACCGGACTACGGGAAGGCACGATCGGCTTTCTTCGGTTCTTCTCGGAACAGGTCCTGCCTGTCGTTGAAGCGTATTACAAAGGCGACGCCTTTGCCATTGGACGACTTGCACGACAGTACTCGCCGCTTCTTTCCGTCGATGCGTTCAAGAAGGCGGGTCGACAACAAGATCAACTAGTAGCCGCGAAAATCGCTGTCGAACAGCTTGCGCTACTGTGCGATCCTGGGAAGTCGCCAACCTTCCAACAAGTGCTTAATGCAGTGGCCCAGTCTGGTCTTTTTGAAATACCTGAGGCATTAGCTCCGTTTGTTGATGGCGGCGAAGCTATCGAGGATTCAGAGGATGAAGATGATGTGAGCCAGCGAGTGCTCCGTATCAGAGAGTTCCTTCACGTGCCGTTTTTCCAGATTGGCGATTACGCTCGATATGTGGCCGACATTGCACCTTTCGGAACCCACCAAGGCGTGAAAGGTCTGGAGTTCCCTCGCGTTATGGTCATCATGGACGATGAAGAAGCACGGGGTTTCATGTTCAGTTACGGAAAGCTTTTTGGACTGAAAGAACGAACGCAGACAGACATTGATAAAGAGAAAAGCGGGGAAGACACCTCCATCGATCGGACTCGCCGTCTCCTATACGTCACATGCAGCCGTAGCGAGCAGAGCCTTGCTCTGGTGGCGTACACGTCGAATGGTGCTGGCCTAAAGAGCATGGCGACAAAGCTCGGCTGGTTCGAGGCTTCGGAGATTGAAGATTTGGACGACCATTAGAAGCAGAGCCGATGTTCTCTATCCGAAGAAGCATCCGAAGCTCGGTCTGCTTTCACCGTCTGTTGATGCGATAGCGCAAGCATTAGCGGGACGCGGCTTTAACCGGCGGGCGCCTATGCCGCCAACGCCCTAGGACTGCCTGAACAGATTTCCCGCCAAAGCAGCGTTTCTGACCGACAGACCCACCCGCCCTGTGATGATCGGCCGGACTACGATTCAACTTCGTAGAACGACGCTAGTCATCCAACATCGCCAGAAATATCGAGAAACTGCCCGACTTGTTCCCTACTAGAGAGATTACAGGTCGAGGGATGGGTGAATGAGAAAAGTTTCGGCGCCTAGATATCTCTTTCATGCCTCGATTTAGAGTCATTCAGATCCTGCTTGGAAACGGCATGAGGGTCTGAATATGTCCAGATGGAAATAACTTGACCAACTCATAGGGTATCTCGGTATACTTGTCGTCGTCTTGCCTTTTATCGTGCCCGAGGCTCGCTAAACATTCCATTTGCATCTCATACAAAACGGGCGAGCAATAAGTTCCGACAGCAATTTTTTACTTTTGCCTTGCGTTGAGGTCGCGGCCGCATTCGTTGCCCCTACTGATTGGAGAGTCCGTATGGCAAAGCGAAACCCATTTAAAGACGCTATTTTCGTTGCGATTTTGGGATTTTTCACCGCCGCCGCAGCTTTATTTCTTGCTACGGAACCGCTGTACTCCCAAATCTCAACTGACAGCCCGGTGAAGTTTAACGCTACACAAGTTATATTTTTTTGTGCAGCTATCCTTCTTTTCGCTATTACTGCCTTGACTACCGTCTTCGTGCTCGCAGACCAAGAAACATCCACCATCAATGCCGCGATCGATCGTCAACGTGCGGATATCCTGAAGCACGTAGACGATGTTTCCAAATTTACCGCCGCCGCCACATCCCTAAATCCGTCATTATTAAATGACGAGACAGTTACTGAGTTGCTTGAAGTAATTGCCTCGGTTGTACGAGATACCCGCCAGTCGTCCCATCATCCGCTACGCGCCTTCCTCTTGATTAGCGCCAAGGAGTCGATCACACGTGAAAAATCCCGTCTAATCGGGAGCAACGAGCGAGTATTTTTTAATAGAAATCAGGATTCGGAGCGCTGCCGGATAATTCGCTCAATGCTGCACATCGCGCGCCATCACCAGCAAAGGGTTCATGCTGTGTCCATTGATGACGACAACTACATTCCGTCATATTTCAATTTTCAGGACGCTGAAAGTTACCTCGAAGATCCAAATGTGCGTCGTGTATTTGTTATTCATCGAGCATCTCTTGTAGGCCAAGGCTCGCTCGGTGTTCAGATGATCCGAAAGTTTATCTGCCATTATCAGAGCGCAGGCTTATCGCGAGTACCGGAATTTCGGGTCGTCGCAATGGACGATTTGCCTGAACAAGTTCGGATTCAGTTGACTCGCTCGTTTATTTGCTTCGCAGGCTTCGCAAGTGAGTCATATGCTCTTGATGGATCAGACAACTCCGGCCATATAATATTCAATAGTGATCAGATTGAAGATCGGCTACGAACTTTACATGACGCTTTATGGATTGCGGAGGATTTGTCGTCAATGCTAGGTTCTCTTAGGGAACTGGTGGGCGGCGTGATGGTCGCGGAGAGGTCATAAGTGTCATTGTACTAAACGGGTTTACCGATGATTCTCGACCAGATAGATTTAATCGATAGCGTCATCGCTCGTCAAGTACGTGGCATTATCGACGAATTGAAAAGGTCAGATGCATACGCTGCTGATCGGCACATATCACTTATGTGGGGCGGAGGAAAGGACTCAACACTTGCACTACTAATGCTCGCTGCCTGTTGCGAGCAACTCCAGTGGCAGCTGAGTTCGGCGTCGATGCTGCATCCAGGTATGCCCAAAGGTGCGTTAGACAATATTGCCGGCGTGTCCCGCAATATTGCTGTTAAGCATCGCTTCTTTCTGTTCTCCAAACAATCGTATGTGGAAGACGAATCAATAGGCAAGAAATGGATCCGCCTCTACCGGCGCCTTTATACAGCAGTGCATGGCTCACCGCGTTTCATGTGCTTAGCATGCAATTTGGGTTCGATTGTTACCGAATTTTCGGTACTTTCAACAGCAGCGACTCATTTCATGGCCACAGGAAATATGCCTTGGGAACTTGCTCATTTTGAATCATGGTTAAACGATTTCCGCGGATCCTTCGGCGATCTTGCTAATATGCCGTCGCGGACTGGGAACCTGCAATTGGATTACTTCCGGGCATGGCATTGCGTATACAGTTCGCTACTTCTCGAATTATTTCCTGAACCAACAGAATACAAAACAGCGATTGATGAATTTCTATACGCATATCCTGCGGATGATGCCCCGATATCCAACGTTAAACGGCTCTCTTTATTCGAACTGCGATACGGCACGGAAATTATTCCATCGCAACATCACGATGTCCTGCGAGCCTTCGGTTGGCGTTTACCTGATGATATAATAGGTTGTAGCGAAAGTGACTGCGCCTATCCAGCGGCAATTGCGTACTTGAACATTCGACGCAATGGGCGAGAACAACATTTGTTGGACATTGGCAGGGCGGCCGCAAGATTCCATCCGCTCCCAGAAATGGTCGTTCGAGCCAAGGAGCAGACGATAAATGGTCGCGCAGAGTCTATGGGTTTACAGCAGCTCACAGACATGGGCGTCCTACCCCAGTCTTTGCGAGAAACAAATGTGGAGCAATACCCTGTAGCAATGCGTCTACTGTCACAGCTGTTCGTAATCCGCTAAGGGATCACCTAACTCCTGTCGTTACGTAACAGATCTGGTAGAGCTCAAATCGGCTAGAAGTCGTTCATTGCCGAATGTCTTACAAATTGTTTCTAATGACCGATCAACATTAATGCAAAGTGTGTGGGAATCTGCCCCATAGCGAATAAGGAGGGAGCCGCATAAAGAAGCACGCCGAGACGGTGCATGGGTGCAAATATAAAAGAGGGGCTTGAATCCCATATCATCTGCGATATTTGGATCAACTCCTTTATTTAGAAGAATCTCAATGCAACCAAATGAATCATGCGAAGCCGCAACATGAAGTAATGACACTCCATTACGCTGCTCGTCGGCGTAAACACCGTCGACGAGAAGACGGGCTAAAGCACTCGTGTCATCACGTACTATCGCTTGAATAGCGCTATTCCACGTTCGGGAAGTCATCTAGGGCATTCTTAGTGTTTACACTTTGTATTTGATAATAGTAATACCAAGTAATGTCCATTAGTATTTTTGCCTAGGGATCAAGATGTAAGTTGACCTTCCCCCGGTAAGGGTACCAGTTATTATGTGACTATATCTCGGCTTTCTCTCCCGTAGCGCAGCGGAGAGAGGACCGGCTGCAACCGTTTCCGGTGCCGATGGCCTATACCCCAGCGACCAGTGGGGTCTCACCTAGAGCGTGTTGCGGGCTTTTCTGTTGGTTGGCGCTGAACTGAGGGAATGACAAGGAAGCCGTATCCCAGCGACGTGACCGACGAGGAGTGGTCGTTCGTGGCCCCGTACCTGACGCTGATGCGGGAGGACGCCCCGCAACGCGCGCACTCCCTCCGCGATGTGTTCAACGCCTTGCGGAACGTGGTCCGGCGCGGCCAGGCGTGGCGTATGATGCCCAACGACCCGCGGTGTAATCACGATGTTGCCCCGCCGTTGAGGAGCACCTCGAGCCTGCGCGACATTCGCAGCGAATATTTCCTGTGCGCAGCACAAGGGGAGAAGTCTGTAGGAACAACTTTCCTATGCCTTGCTTGTCGAACCATTAGCGAAAGCCCCGTACAATGGGGTACATTTCTGGGGTACAAACAGATAGCGACAAGGGAAATCCATAGGATTTTCAATAGATTGAATGACTGATGTGAAGACCGTAGGGGTAACCCCGTAGGAGATATTCATGGATTGGGCATAGATCGTCGAACAATCGAAGATGGAGTGGGGTACAAATCCGGGGTACATCAATGAACGATCAAACGAATTATTATTGAAGATCAATCTATTAGTTATGTTTAGTGACTCCTACTCGCGGAGCCAATTACTCAACCGGACTTGTCCGCCAATGTCCGTAAAGCTGAGGCAAAGCGCCACCTACAGCGTAATCAATAAACATCACCGTTCGTCAAAAAGCGTTGACATCCGCCTGAAAAGTGGGGTACAAAAATCGACATGTACCCCACCCCTCGCCAATTTGTACCCCACCATGCCGCTGTCTGACGCGAAAGCGCGTAACGCTAAGCTACGACCCAAATCCTACAAAATGCTAGACGGGGAGGGGCTATTCCTGCTTATAACTCCGGCGGGCGGAAGGTATTGGCGGCTTCGATACTATTTTGGCGACAAGGAAAAGCTCCTGGCTTTGGGGGTTTATCCCGAGATTACGCTTGCAGATGCGCGAGAGAGACGTGCCAACGCCAAAAAACTGTTGGCTAAGGGCGTCGATCCTGGCGAAGCAAAAAAAGAAGCTAAGCGACTGCAAGTACTAGAGAAAGATGATACTTTTGAGATGGTCGGGCGAGAGTGGTATGGCAAACGTGAACATGAATGGGCGTCGAGCACCGCGGCTGACATGCTGGCCCGCATGGAATCGCACCTTTTTCCCAAATTGGGACACCGGCCCATTTCCCAAATCACGGCTACGGAACTGCTTGCCGTGCTTCGTCTGGTGGAAGCCAACGGCACTTTGGAAATGACCCGGCGCGTACGGCAGATATGCGGTCAGGTTTATATGTATGCTATCGCCACCGGGCGGGCCGAGCGAAATCCCGTGCTCGATTTACGAGGAGCATTGAAAACGCCGGTCGCTAAACATCATGCCTTTCTGAGGACTAATGACCTTCCAGAATACCTCAAAAAGCTGAGCATTTATGACGGTCATTTACAAACCAAGTTAGCGCTGAGCTTCTTATTACTGGTGTTCGTTCGCACGGGCGAACTGCGGGGTGCTCTCAAAACTGAAATTGAGTGGGATAAGGCGGAGTGGCGCATTCCGCCTGAACGGATGAAAATGAAGGAGGCTCACATTGTACCCCTTTCCAGGCAAGCCATCACCGTGCTGCGGGAATTGGAACCGTATTCAGCCAGCAGCAGGTACTTATTTCCAAATCAGAATAACCCCGACCGGCCAATGAGCGAAAACACGATGCTCTATGCGCTGTATCGCATGGGTTATCATTCCCGCGCCACCGGCCACGGTTTTCGCAGCACCGCCAGCACAATTCTCAACGAGCATGGTTTTCGTCCCGATGTGATTGAACGTCAGCTTGCCCACAATGAACGTAACAGCGTTCGTGCCGCCTACAACCACGCACAATATCTGCCCGAACGACGTGATATGATGCAATGGTGGGCGGACTATCTCGACAAAGTTGTCATAGAGAAATAGATCATTCCGATTATATTACGCTAAGCTTTATTCATGGCCGATGTACTTACACCAGAACAGCGGCGCCGAAATATGCAGACGATCCTCAGCCACGATACATAATTGGAACTAATTGTCCGCCGCATTTTTCACAGGCTCGATGGTCGATTTAGCCTTCATCATAATAAGCTTCCAGGCAAACCCGAAAATCACCACAATAATGGATTGGCCGCCATAAAAAGAGCGGGGACACGCGTCCCCGCTCTCAGCAGAACCAATGCAGTAACTTCAAATGCGGGAACGAGAAGAAAAGAGGCAGATATCCCCGTTCCCGGATAGATTAGATGATGGATGTTGCACCGAATAACAGTCGCATCGAGCAAAGATGGTGATGACTTTTGTACATTCCGTTTATTTTCAACATGTCGGCCAAGTTGCACTAACTGCGATGCAGTGGTCGGTCAACCTATACGGCTTTCTGAGCTGCGCTTCTACCTCGACTTTATTGAATCGAGCTACGTCGGAGATCACTTTAGAACATTTTGAACTTTTCCAAACGTGAAGTATCGAATGATATTTAACGGTTATCCATCGTGCAATCGACGCTGGATTTGTTGACTACCTTATTAAGCCTATGCGTGCCGAGGTGATTTTAGCCGCCATCGAGAAAGCATTATAAATCCAACTTATGAATTCGATTCGCGAATCTCAAAAAATGGGTGTTACTGACAGCTTTGGTTAAATGCTCGGACAGTTTTCTAGGATGGAACTTGGCTCGTTGTCAGTAGGATATTGGTTAAATCTGACAATATGTCCCATCACAAAGCAATCATCCGTTGGAATTGCAGCGGCTCAGAATTTCTCAAGGGGAAGTATTCGCGTGAGCATACTTGGACATTAGACGGCGGCATGACAATTCTCGCTTCTCTAATCGCCGTCGGTCGTGCCTGCCCCATTTTCAAATCCAGCACATGTTGATCCGGAGGAGGCATTTGTCGCCGCCGTTTCAAGTTGCCACATGCTCATCGAAAATGCTAACATCAAGGAGATGATGAAGAGACTTCGCTACGCCGCCATGTGCCTCTGTGTCGCCTCGTGGCTCGCGGGATGTCATTTGTCCTCTTCGTCAACGTCGAGCAAGCCTGCCGAGCCGTCTTCCCCCGCCCCTACGTTCGTCGGACACTGGGTCAACGAGAAACCCTCGGGCGCGGATGCGCCTATGGCATTTGACCTTCTACCTAACGGTACCGTCACAGGTATCAACAAACAGGGAGATCATGGCTCCGGAAAATGGACGGCAATCTCCAAGACCTCGGCAAGCATGACCG